>NZ_JBHLYT010000052.1:0-219701 GCF_042431665.1 Mesorhizobium kowhaii | reverse complement strand
TCTGCCGCTGCCGAACCCCGCTCAATGCAGGCGCAACGACCGGTTCTTGATCTCTACCTCAACCGCAGGCGCCCTCCCGCGCAGCGGGTTCGTTCTCCGGCCCATTTCAGTCATCCCGATCGCGGGCCAGTGGAGCCGTTTCTGAGAGCAATATATCGTTTCAGCGAGCGGCGATTGCCGATATCTCCGGCGCTCAGCAGGTTCGTCAAAGGGTGCAGTGACGCGAAATCGACGCTGCGTTGTGGGGCAGGGAAGGGCGCATGTCTTGCGCCGACAACGCCCTCGCAGGTCGCTGGCTATATTTGCGATCTATCACCCGTCGCACGACGGTTGGGCAAACTCGCAAATCTATGATTTCAGGGGAAATTGGATCGAAGCGTGACCAACCGTGATCCACAATGGTCGTAGGGTGTCGAGCGGGATCGTTGTGCACCAGGATTATCGTGCTGTTCTGCTTCGAGACGAATTCTCCATTCAGATGCCCACCATCAGATGCCCACCATTAGTGAATCTCGGTATCGGTTGCTGCGCCTCCATGATTTGAATCTGCAGAAGTCGAGGCCGAGGGGCGGGTAGCCGGCCGACGCCCTTAGTTCCGAGTGTCAAAACACGGGCAAGAGTGATTGGGAACACCGATGACCAACCTTATTTGGGCATCCTGGGGCCCCGCTTCGCAGCGGACTTAGGCCCTTTGGTCCTTGGGGCAGGTGTGTCCGGAGTCTGAAGGTCCGCGAAATTCGCCGTACTTATTTCGCAAAAATATCGCAAAAAAAAGTACGGCGCAAATTCGCTAAGCGTTTGAAAATGTTGGTGATCCCGACAGGAATCGAACCTGTGACCTACAGATTAGGAATCAGAGGATGGGGATGCTCATTTGGAGCTCTTACCCGGTTCGCCACCGAATACGAGAACATACGAAGGATACGGCTTGGCGAACCACCCTCTAACTGATTGATTTTGTTGAAAAGATGACGTCCCTCCAGGCCTACCATCAACTACAGCTTACTTCCCAAAAGCCAATCATCCTGGTTGCTGCAGGCGCTTTTGACTCGAACCCGAAGTCCGTCTTTCACGAGGATGACGTCAGCTTTGCGCCGCGAATCGGTCATTGCCCCGATATCGTGATTTCGCCTTTTTGCGCCGCCATCGCCCGCGCAACGTCCGAGATCGGGCGCAAAGCCGTCATGTGCGCTTTCACCTGAGAAAGTCCGCTTTGGGCGCGAAGCCGACATTGTTTTGATGGCGCGGCCTCAGATGAGCACCATCGGCAAAATAGCGAGCGGTCAATGCGGTCTCGGTACGGTAGGCGCCGGAAACAAGCCGACCTGGGCTGGCGAGTGAAATGGCCGCAATGGCGTGTCGCAGTTTGATAGTTATGCGTCTGCCAGCTGCATCGAGCGGCCTAGATGCTTTTCCATTTTTTCTGTGGGGATATCTGTGGGGCGCCAAAGTCGGGATGCGCTAACACATTGTTTTTTCTGGTCGGAGTGGCAGGATTTGAACCTGCGACCCCCTCGTCCCGAACGAGGTGCGCTACCAGGCTGCGCTACACTCCGTGACCAGACCGCGGGCTTATAGCCGCCGCACTTCGTTCCTGCAAGCGGCAATGGCAGGACTTCTGTCGCATTTCATCAGGTTTCGCCGCGCGCGTTGCGAGCGTGCGGATTTTCCTTCGGGATAAACATGACTTAAAGGCTTGTGTGGTAGCCACCGCTTCGACAAACCGTGTTCCAGCCGCTTGGAGTTTTCCAGTCTTGACCCCCAGGATCGTTGACGAGGCCCGACCCAACAGCTTCGAATTCGAAACCTCGGCGCTGATCAAACCGTCCGGCTTTCGCGAATATGATGCGCGCTGGTGGTTTGGCCATCCGGCCTCGGAGGTGCCGCCCGAGCTTAATCTGATCGGCGTCCAGGCGCTCGGCATGGGGCTCGGCACGCTGATCCGCCGTCTCGGCGCCGGACCCGATATCGTTACCGGGCACGACTTCCGTTCCTATTCGCTGTCGATCAAACTGGCGCTGGTCACCGGCCTGATGGCCGCCGGTGCAAAGGTGAGGGATATCGGGCTGGCGCTGTCGCCGATGGCTTATTTCGCCCAGTTCGCGCTGGACACGCCGTCCGTCGCCATGGTCACCGCCTCGCACAACGAGAATGGCTGGACCGGCGTCAAGATGGGCGCGTCGCGGCCGCTGACCTTCGGCCCGGAGGAGATGAGCGCCTTGAAGGCGATCGTGCTGGCTGGCGACTTCGACCTCGCCGGCGGCGGTTCCTATGACTTTGTCCGCGATTTCCGCGCGACCTATCTCGACGATCTGACCCGCGACAAGCGCATCACGCGAAAGCTGAAAGTGGTCGCCGCTTGCGGCAACGGCACCGCCGGCGCCTTTGCCCCGGAAGCGCTGCAGCGCATCGGCTGCGACGTGATCCCGCTCGATGTCGAGCTCGACCATACCTTCCCGCGCTACAATCCCAATCCCGAGGACATGCGGATGCTGCATGCCATCAGGGACAAGGTGCTGGAGACCGGAGCCGATGTCGGTCTTGGCTTCGACGGCGATGGCGACCGTTGCGGCGTCGTCGACAATGAAGGCAACGAGATTTTTGCCGACAAGGTGGGCGTCATGCTCGCGCGCGATATTTCGCTGCTCCACCCGGGCTCGACCTTCGTCGTCGACGTCAAGTCGACCGGCCTGTTCAACACCGACGCAGTGCTGCGCGCCAACGGCGCCGTTACAGACTACTGGAAGACCGGCCACTCCTACATCAAGCGCCGCGTCGCAGAGCTCGGCGCCGTCGCCGGCTTCGAAAAGTCAGGCCATTTCTTCTTCAATCCGCCGATCGGGCGCGGCTACGACGATGGGCTGGTCACGGCAATCGCCATCTGCCAGATGCTGGATCGCAGCCCCGGCAGTTCGATGGCTGATCTCTACCGGGCCCTGCCGCTGACCTTCGGCACGCCGACCATGTCGCCGCATTGCGCGGACGATGTGAAGTATGGCGTGGTCGAGCGGGTGGTTGCCGATTTTCAGGCGATGAAGCGGGATGGCGCCAGCTTCGCCGGCCAGCAGATCATTGACCTGATCACCGTCAACGGCGTGCGCGTCGTCGCCGAGGACGGCACCTGGGGACTGGTGCGCGCGTCGTCGAACAAGCCGGAGCTTGTCGTGGTCGTCGAAAGCCCGGTGTCGTCGCAGCGTCGCCGGCAGATGTTCGAGGCCGTCGACGCCGTGCTGCGCCGCAGCCCCGAAGTCGGCGCCTACAACCAGACTTTCTAGAGCATGATCCCGAAAAACGGTTTCGGAAAAGATCATGCTCGAACAATAAGATAGAGCCTCATCCCGATTCATCGGGATGGAACAGGCCCTAGCTTCAGCGGTCGCCCGCCGAAGCTGTTTGCCGCAGGGCGCTCCAGTCGAACGCTCGCGCCCAGTCGGCAAAACTGTGCCAGCGGACCTCCGGGAAATCCTTGTGCAAGGCGGCGATATCGACGTCGTAGCCGACGCGGTCGAACCATTCGAACATCAGTGCCGCATCCTCGCTTTGCTGGCGAGCCACGGCGATCGGGATTTCCTGGTAGCGGATCGGCCGACCGATGGCCCCGGACAGGATTTTCGCTTGCTCTTCGCCTGACAATTCGTCCCCGGCGAAATCGAAGCGCTTGCCGAACACCTGTTCTCGCCGCTCGGCCAAAGCCGCAACGAAGCCGCCGATGTCTGCCAGGGAAACCAGTTGGAGGACGCGCTTTGGAGGCATCGCGAAGGCATAAGTGCCCTGGCCGAGCGCGCCGATCGACCATGGCGCGACGACATTCTCCATGAACGCGGCGGGCGCGCTGATCGTGTAGGGGATGCCGAGCCCGACGACATGTTTCTCGACGAGATATTTGCTTTCGAAATGCGGGATGCCGGTCTTCTTGTCGGCATCGGCAACGGATGAATAGATCAGGTGTCCGACGCCGGCAGCCTTCGCCGCGTCGGCGGCAATGATCCCCTGGCGGGTTTCCTCCTGCATGCCAGCTTCATAGCTGTTGCCCATCAGGAACATGGTGTCGACGTCTTTTGCGGCCCTCACGACGGAGGCCGCGTCAGCGAGATCGCCGGCCACGATGTCGGCGCCCGCCGACGCCAGTTGCCGTGCGGCCTCACTGTCCGGCTTGCGCGTCAGTGCCTTGACGCGATGTCCCCTGGACAACAGGGCGCGCGCAACCGCGCCGCCTTGCTGGCCGGTAGCGCCGGTCACCAGAATGCTTCGTTTGCTGGTCACGATGTCTGCTCCTTCTTGTTTGGCTGGAGCAGAGTTAGGATCTTTCGCATTGATGCATAATTGGCTCTAATTGGGAAATGTCGTCCCAATTTTGGATACAATGATCGACCTCAACGATATCGTCGTGTTTGCCCGCGTCGTCGAAGCCGGCAGCTTCACCGCTGCCGCGCGCCAGCTCGCCATGCCCAAGACGACGGTCAGCCGCCGCATTGCCACGCTCGAACGCGAGGTCGGCGTCCGCCTGCTGCAGCGCACGACACGTAGCCTCAACCTGACGGATGCCGGGCGTCTCTACTTTGAGCAGAGCAGCCAGGGCCTGCGGACCATCGAGGAGGCAAATCTGCGCCTGGCGGAGGCGAGAGCGGAGCCATCGGGCACGATTCGCATTTCGGCCCCGGTCGGCTTTGGCGGCCATTTCCTGATACGCGCCGTGGTCGACTTTCTCGCACTATATCCGAAAACCAATGTCGAACTCCGCCTCACCGACGACAGGCTCAACCTTGTCGAGGACGGCATAGACCTCGCTTTCCGCACCGGGATCCTTCAGGATTCGACGCTGATCGCCCGCAAGCTCGGCTCCACGCACAGGCTGCTCTGCGCCAGCCCGGACTATCTCGCGCGGCACGGCACGCCGCAAAGCCCGGCGGACCTAACGCACCATCAATGCGTCATCGCAGGCGCTTCGGCCTCAGGCGCTCATTGGGTGCTGGAAGGGCCGCACGGCCAGGAAACGGTCATGGTGGCCGGGCGCTTTGCCGCCAATGAAATGCAGGCGGTCGTTGCGGCCGCGCACGCCGGCTTCGGCATCGCCCAATTGCCCCAGGCGATCGCCGAAGGGCTGATCAAGGAGGGGCGACTGCAGCACGTTCTTGAGGATTACACGACACCGGCCGGCGGCCTGCATGCCCTCTATCCGAGCAGCCGCCACCTTTCGCCCCTGGTCAAGGCATTCATCGAGCTTGCATCCGAGCGCATTTCCAATGGGATAAACACAGCTTAAGGCTTGTGTAGTAGCAACCGGCCACCAATGCCTTCTGAGCGCGAGACCCGAATGACCGAGCGGATCGTTAGTTTTGTCATGAGCGGCGGCATCGGCTCGCGGCTGTGGCCGCTGTCGCGCGAGGACAACCCCAAGCAGTTCCACGATCTGTCCGGCGATGGCTCGATGCTGGCCAAGACCTTGCGTCGGCTGACGGCGAGGCCGGAAGGCGAAACGCCGATCTTCCTGATCGCCTCGGAACGCCATGCCGAACGCGTCCGTGCCGATCTCGCCGGCCTCGATCTCGCCGGCGGCGGGCCGCTGTTCGAGCCGACAGGCCGCAACACCGCCGCCGCCGTCGCGCTGGCGGCGCTGCGCACGCTGTCCGAGTTCGGCGACAGCCTGGTGCTGGTGGTGCCGTCCGACCATGAGATATCAACCCCGCGCCAATTCTGGCAGAGTGTCGAAGCCGGCACCGAGGCAGCACACGCCGGCCGGCTGGTGGTGTTCGGCATCAAGCCGACGCAGCCCGAGACCGGCTATGGCTATATCGAAGTCGCAGCCGAAAGCGGCGGCACCTTCGACGTGTCGCGCTTTGTCGAAAAGCCGGACCTTGCGACTGCGCAGAACTATCTCAAGGCCGGAAATTTCTATTGGAACACCGGCATCTTCCTGTTTCGCGCCGGCGCCATGCGCGACGCCTTCGCGGCGTTCCAGCCTGAAATCTGGCAGGCCACCGAAGCGGCCTACAAGGCGGCAACATCGGATCTGTCCGGCCTCTACATGCCGCTGGAACTCTATGGGGCCATCCCGTCGAACTCGATCGACTACGCCATCATGGAGCGGGCAACGGACATCGCCATGGTGCCGGCTGGCTTCCGCTGGAACGATCTCGGCTCCTGGCAGTCGCTGCTCGATGTCGGCCCTGCCGACGACCAGGGCAATGTCGTCATCGGCGATGTCGTCGCCATCGACTGCGAGAACTCCTACATCCGCAGCGACGGCCGCCTGCTGTCGGCGATCGGCATGAAGGACGTCGCCATCGTCTCGACATCAGACGCCACCTTCGTCGCCCCGGTCAGCCACAGCCAGCACGTCAAGAAGATCGTCGAGCAGCTCGAGAAATCGGGCCGGCTGGAAACCCGATTCACGCCGGCGCATGACCGCGTCATCGAAAATGGCGCATGGCGGCGGCGCGTACATCACTGGCTGTTTCAGGAGACCTTGCCGCTGTGGTCGACATCGGGCGTCGACGAGCGCCATGGCGGTTTTCACGAAGCGCTCGGCCTTGATGCTTCGCCGCTGATGAAGCCCAAGCGCATGCGCACCATGGCAAGGCAGGTCTATGCTTTCGCCGTCGCCAAAGCGCGCGGCTGGGACGGTCCGGCCGACCGGCTGATCAGCCACGGCATCGACTTCATGGCCAAAAATGGCCGCACCGACAAAGGCGGCTGGGTGCGCACGCTGAATGTCGACGGCTCCGTTGCCGACGCCACCGAGGATGCCTATGATCATTCCTGCGTGCTGCTGGCGCTGGCGCACGCGCATATGTCGGGCAATCCCGACGCCTTGCGGCTCGGCGAAGAGACTTTCGACTTTCTCGACGCGTATCTCGAGGACAGCCGTATGACCGGCTTTCTCGAGACATCGGGCGGCGAGGGCGAGCGGCGCTCCAACCCGCATATGCATCTGCTTGAGGCCTTTCTCGCCTGGTATAAGGCCACCGGCGACCGCGCCTATCTGCGTCGTGCCGCACGCATCATCGACCTCTTCCGCAGCCATTTCTTCGACCCGGAAAGCTGGACGCTGGGCGAATATTTCGATGCCGAATGGAAACCGTCCGCCGGCGAGAAAGGCTCCTGGACCGAACCCGGCCATCACTTCGAATGGGCCTCGCTGCTGATAGATTTCGCCGGGCGCAGCGGCCAGGCCGAACTGAGCGGCTTTGCCAGGAAACTTTATGCCTCGGCCATCGCCAATGGCCTCAACCGCGCCACCGGCCTTTCTTATGGCGCCGTCTCCAGGCATGGCCTGCCGCTCGACCTTGTCTCACGCAGCTGGCCGCAGGCCGAAGCGGTCAAGGCCGCGATTGCGCTCGATGGTTCGGGCGGGCCGGATCTCAAGCCGGAGATCGAGGCACGCGTTGGCCGGCTGTTCCGCTGGCACATCGACCCGGCGCCGCTCGGCCTGTGGATCGACCGCATCGACGAACGCGGCCGCTCGCTGGCTACCGATGTGCCGGCCAGCATCTTCTATCATCTGGTCTGCGCGCTGACGCAGTATCTGGACAGCACGGCGAAGAAGGCAAGCTGACGGGCTGCAGCTGCCAATCTCCCCCGCAAGGGGGGAGATTGGCCGTCCAGTCGGCTTTCGCCAATCGCCAATTCAATACGGGCTGGCCACATCCCCGGTCTCGACATAAATCGACTTCAGCTGCGAATAGAGCGCCAGCGCCGCCAGCGAATTCTCGCGGCCGATGCCTGACTGCTTGAAGCCACCGAAGGGGATTTCCACCGGCGTCAGATTGTAGGCGTTGATCCAGCAGGTGCCGGCCTGCAGCTCGGCGATGACGCGGTGGGCGCGCGGCAGGTCGCGCGTGAAGACGCCCGCGGCGAGGCCGAATTCGGTGTCGTTGGCGCGGTCGATCACTTCGTCCTCGCCGTCGAATTTCAGCACGCTCATCACCGGCCCGAAAATCTCTTCGCGGGCGATGCGCATCGTGTCGGTGACGCCCGTGAACACCGTCGGCTCGACGAAGAAGCCGCCGTCAAAGCCCTGCAGCGAAGGCACATTACCGCCGCAGGCGAGAACAGCTCCATCCTGCTTGCCGATCTCGATATAGCCGACCACCTTCTCATGCTGAGCCTTGGAGACCAGCGGCCCCATCTGGGTTTCGGGATCGAGCGGGTCGCCGATGCGGATTTTTTTCGTCCGCTCTATCAAACGCTCTACGAAGCGGTCGTGGATGCCGCTCTGCACGAAGACCCGCGTGCCGTTGGAGCAGATCTGGCCGGTCGAATAGAAATTGCCGAGCATGGCGCCGCCAATGGCATTCTCGATGTCGGCATCGTCGAAGACGATCAGCGGCGACTTGCCGCCGAGCTCCATCGTCGCGTGCTTCATCTTCGAACCGGCCAGCGACAGCACCTTGCGCCCGGTCGGCACCGAGCCGGTGACCGAAACCTTGGCGACGACATCGTGGCCGACAAGCCCGGCGCCGACATCGCCATAGCCCTGCACGACGTTGAACAGCCCATCGGGCAGGCCGGCCTCGCTGTAGATCTCGGCCAGCGCCAGCGCTGAAAGCGGCGTGTTTTCCGACGGTTTGAACACCATGGCGTTGCCCATGGCGAGGGCCGGCGCTGATTTCCAGCCGGCGATCTGGATCGGATAGTTCCAGGCGCCGATGCCGACACAGACGCCGAGCGCTTCGCGCCGCGTGTAGGCAAAGGGCCCGCCAAGATCTATCGCCTCGCCATTGTAGGCAGCGACCGCGCCGCCGAAATATTCAAGGCAGTCCGCGGCCGACGGCGCGTCTGCCACCAGCGTTTCCTGGATCGCCTTGCCGGTGTCGAGCGTCTCGATGCGGGCGAGATCGGAGTTGCGGGCGCGCAAGATGTCGGCGGCACGGCGCAGGATGCGTCCGCGCTCGACCGGCTTCAGCCGCGCCCAGGCGGGCTGCGCGGCACGCGCGGCCTCGACGGCGAGCTCCAGCACGTTCGGCGTCGCCGAACGCAGCATGGCGATGGTCTCGCCGGTTGCCGGATAGATGACCGGCAGCGGCGCGCCTTGCTCATCGTCGATATAGCGTCCGTTGACATAGTGCGATGCCGTGGGCTGGGCGCGCATGGGGGTCTCCAAATCGTCTTCGCTTGGGCGGAACGTTCGCCGGATCATGCTCTATCTGTCGGACGCCTGCCAGCGCGGATTGATCCATGGTTCCTGGTTGGACGGCGCCAATGGCGTGCGGCCGAGAATGTGGTCGGATGCCTTCTCGCCGGTCATGATCGACGGTGCGTTGAGGTTGCCGTTGGTGACGCGCGGGAAGATCGAGGAATCGGCGACGCGCAATCCCTCGACGCCGATGACCCGGCATTCCGGATCGACGACGCTCATCATTTCGTCCGGGCGGCCCATCTTGCAGGTGCCGCAAGGATGGTAAGCGCTCTCGGCGTGATCCCTGATGAAAACATCGAGATCGTCGTCCGACTGCACGTGCGAACCCGGCGAGATTTCCTTGCCGCGATAGCCATCGAATGCCTTCTGGCCGAAGATCTCGCGGGTCAGCCGGATGCAGTGGCGGAACTCCGTCCAGTCGTCAGGATGCGACATGTAGTTGAAGCGGATCACCGGCTTCGATTTCGGGTCCGGCGAGCGCAGCGTCACCGAGCCGCGCGATTTCGAACGCATCGGCCCGACATGCGCCTGGAAGCCGTGCGATTTCGCCGCCGCTTTGCCGTCATAGCGGACCGCCGCCGGGATGAAGTGGTACTGGATATCAGGATAGTCGACACCGGCACGCGAGCGCACGAAGGCGGCTGCCTCGAAATGGTTGGTGGCGCCAAGCCCGGTCTTGAAGAACAGCCACTGCGCCCCGATCAGCGCCTTCGAGAACGGATTGAGCACCGAGTTCAGCGTGATCGGCTGTGTCGATTCCTGCTGGATGTAGAGTTCCATATGGTCTTGCAAATTGCGGCCGACGCCGGGCCGGTCGGCCACCACTTCTATGCCGTTTTCCCTGAGATGCTCGGCCGGACCGATGCCCGACAGCATTAGGATCTTGGGCGAATTGATCGATGAGGCGGCGACGATCACCTCACGTCGCGCCTTAACGACCTGAATCTGTTTGTGAGCTTCGATCTCGACGCCGATAGCGCGTTGATTCTCGATGATCACCCGGCGGGCGAAACCCTTGAGCAGGCTAACATTCTTGCGGTTCAACGCCGGCTTCAGATAGGCGCTTGCAGCCGACCAGCGGCGGCCGCCGCGAATGGTCTGCTCCATCGGCCCAAAACCTTCCTGCTTGGAACCATTGTAGTCGTCGGTCAGTTCGAACCCCGCCTGGCGGCCCGCCTCGACGAAGGCGCCGTAGAGCGGATTGCGCCGCGATCCGCGCTGTACATGCAATGGCCCCCCGTGGCCGCGCCAGCCATCCTCGCCGCCGTCATTGTCCTCCATGCGCTTGAAATAGGGGAGCACGTCGGCAAAGCCCCAGCCGGCCGCACCCTCTTCGGCCCAATGATCAAAGTCGCGGGCATGGCCGCGCACATAGACCATGCCATTTATCGAGGACGAGCCGCCGATCACCTTGCCGCGCGGCGTCGCCAGCACGCGGCCGCCGAGATGCGGCTCCGGCTCGCTGGCAAAGCCCCAGTCGTAGAGGTTCATGTTGAGCGGGATCGACAGCGCCGACGGCATCTGGATCAATGGTCCGATATCGGTGCCACCGAATTCGATGACGATCACCGAATGCTTGCCGTCCTCGGACAGTCGATAGGCCATGGCCGAGCCGGCCGAGCCGGAGCCGATGATGACGAAATCCGCTTCAAGCATGGTTCATATGCGCCCATCGTTCATATGCGTAATGAAATCGGCGAGCGAAACGTTGCCGCCAGTTGCCATCACGAGCACGGTCTTGCCCTTTACATCCACTTTGCCGCCGAGCAGCGCCGCCAGCGAGGCGGCTCCCGACGGTTCGAGCACCAGCTTCATGCGCTCGAAGGCGATCCGCATGGCTTGCCGCACCGATTGATCGTCGACGGTGATGCCGCGAACGCCGGCGGTCTTGACCGCCGCGAACGGCGCGTCGCCCGGCCGTCGCGACATCAGCCCGTCACAGATCGACTTCGGGCCGATCGGCATCGTCTCGATGCTGCCATGCGCCAGCGACGAGCCCATGCCATTGAAACCTTCCGGCTCGACGCCGATGATCTCGGTGGCCGGCGACAGATAGTGGAAGGCGAGCGAAACGCCGCCGATCAGTCCACCGCCGCCGACCGAGCAGAACAAAAGGTCAGCGCTGGCGTCCTTGGCGGCAAGCTGGTCGAGCGCTTCGAGGCCGGCGCCCGCCTGGCCGGCGACGATCTCCGGGTCGTCGAATGGGTGCAACAGGGCCAGCCCCTCGGTCTCGGCGATTTCGCGCGCCTTGGCGGCGGCAACTTCTTCACGCGCCCGCTCGCCGTGATCGGTCAGCACGACACGGGCGCCGTAGCCTGCCGTAGCGTCGCGCTTGGCGGCGGGTGCGTCGATCGGCATGACGATGGTGACCGGAATACCGAGTGCCTGGCCGGCCGCTGCCAGCCCTTGCGCGAAATTGCCTGAGGAATAGGCGACGACGCCCTTCTTCGCCTCGTCGGCTGAAAGCTGCTTCAGCCGCCAATAGGCACCGCGTATCTTGAACGATCCAGCCCATTGCAGCGATTCCGGCTTGATGAAGACGCGGGCCGCACCGGTCTCCCTGGCCAGGGCTGCCGATTCCAGCAGCGGCGTGATCTGTGTCGCCCGCGAGGTGACGGCATAGGCCTGCTTGAGATGGTCGAGGGAGGGGACGAGAAGGTCTGCCATCATTCGCCTCGTGGATACCGTTTGCTCTCCTCGAGATTGTCGAGGTTCATGTGATTGCGCATGTAGCGTTCCGACGCCTTTTGCAGCGGCTGGAAATCCCAGGGGTAGTAGGCGCCGTTGCGCAGCGCGGGATAGACGACCCAGCGGCGCGCCTGGCTTTCGCGCACGGCGGCGTCGAAGCCAGCCATGTCCCAGCGCGCCCGGACCTTGTTCATGAATGCCGCCACCAAGCCCGCATTGGCCGGATCCTCAGCCAAATTGTCTCGCTCGAGCGGGTCGGTTTCGAGATCGAACAGTTGCGGCGGGTCGAGCTCGCAATGGACGAACTTGTATCTGCCGTCACGGATCGCCACCAGGGGCGCGGAGGAACCTTCGGCGGCATACTCCATCAACACAGGCGCGGTGCGCTGCCCGCCATTGGTGAGGGGTAGCAGCGACTGGCCGTCGGTCCACGGCGCGATCGCACCGATGTCGATGCCGGCGAGGTCGCAAAGCGTCGGTGCCACGTCGAGATTGGAGACCGGCGCCTCGATCAGCCCGGCGCGAACGCCTTTGCCGGCGATCATTAGCGGCACCCGCGCCGAGCCCTCGAAGAAGCTCATCTTGAACCACAGGCCGCGCTCGCCGAGCATGTCGCCATGGTCCGAGCAGAACAGGATGATGGTGTCGTCGAGCATGCGCGTTCGCCGCAGAACGTCCAGAAGCTCGCCGAGCTTGTCATCGACATAGGAGATGTTGGCGAAATAGCCGCGCCGGGAACGACGCACCTGCTCAGCAGTGATCTCGAAAGACGGATAATCGCTGGCGTGGTACAGCCGCTGCGAATGCGTGTCCTGCTCGTCATGTGCGATGAACCCGGTTTCCGGGTCCAGCGCCTGGCAGTGTTCGTAGAGATCCCAGTACTGCTTGCGCGCGACATAGGGATCGTGCGGGTGCGACAGCGAAACGGTGAGGCACCAGGGCCGATGGTTCGCATCGTCCTGATCGCGCGAAAGCTCATAGAGTTTCTGCGTGGCCAGGAACACGACCTCGTCGTCATACTCCATCTGGTTGGTGGTCTCTGCAACGCCGGCGCCGGTCACCGAGCCCAGATTGTGATACCACCATTCGATGCGCTCGCCGGGATTGCGGTAATCCGGCGTCCAGCCGAAATCGGCCGGATAGATGTCGGTGGTCAGCCGCTCCTCGAAACCGTGCAACTGGTCCGGTCCGACGAAATGCATCTTGCCCGACAGGCAGGTGTAGTAGCCGGCGGCGCGCAGATGATGGGCGAAGGTCGGGATCGACGAGACGAATTCGGCGGCATTGTCATAGACCCCGGTGCGCGACGGTAGCTGCCCACTCATGAACGAGGCCCGGCCCGGCGCGCAAAGCGGCGATGCGGTGTAGTTGTTGGCAAAGCGCGCCGAGCGGCCGGCCAGTGCCTTGAGATGCGGCACGTGCAGGAAGTCCGCCGGCCCATCCGGGAACAGCGTACCGTTGAGCTGATCGACCATGACGATCAGGAAGTTGGGTCGCTTGGTTGTCACTGTGTCTGTCGCCCACCAAGTTTCGTTTCGAGATAGTCCTCGACCAGCGCGATCGCGGTCGCGGCGTCGGGCACGCCGTCCTTCAGGGCGCGCCTGATATAGAGCCCGTCGATCAGCGCCGCGGTCGCCTCGGCGACGCGATCGGCCTTGGCTCTCGGCAAGATGCCGGTCAGCCCGCTCAACAGGTTGGAGTGCAGGCGCCGCGCATAGACCTTGAGCAGCCGGCGCAGCGCCGCCGATTTCTGCGCCTCGACATAGAAGGCGAGCCAGGCGGCGATGGTTTCCGGCTGGAATTGGAGGTCGGAGAAGTTGACGGCCACGACCGCCGAAACGCGCTCGCGCGGGCTGCTGGCTGCACCAAGGGCGCGCCGCGTGTCGGTGGTCAGTTCGGCCAGAATGTGGCGCATCGTCGCCAGCAGCAATTCGTCCTTGGCGCCGAAATAATGATGGGCAAGGGCCGAGGACACGCCGGCGCGGCCAGCGATCTCGGACATGGTCACGTCGAGCGAGCCGCGTTCGCCGATCGCCGAGATCGTCGCGTCGATGAGCGCCTTGCGGCGCAGGGGTTCCATTCCGACTTTCGGCATCTCGCTATGGTCCTTTGAAGCAGGATTATTTTTTATTGACGGGTCAATCAACAAAAAAATCGACACCGGCTCCGCCTGTACCAAGCGATTGTCCGGTTCCGGCCCTTCCAGGCGCGGGCATAATTGTTTATATTTGAACAATAAAGGCGAAGTGCGCCATGAGCCCACATGATAGGCTGGCGCCAAGGATGGAGACCGCCATGACCGCATGCATCGTTGGCTGGGCGCATTCGCGTTTCGGCAAGCTTGAGGGCGAGACGCTCGAAAATCTTATCGTCAAGGTGGCGACCGACGCACTCGACCATGCCGGTATCGGGCCGGACGAGGTTGACGAGATCGTGCTCGGCCACTTCAACGCCGGCTTTTCGGCGCAGGATTTCACCGCCAGCCTGGTGCTTCAGGCCGACGACCGGCTGCGCTTCAAGCCGGCGACGCGCGTCGAGAACGCTTGCGCCACCGGTTCGGCGGCGGTCAGGCAAGGCATCCGCGCTATCGACGCCAACGCCGCCCGCATCGTGCTGGTGGTCGGTGCCGAGCAGATGACGACGACGCCCGGACCCGAGATCGGCAAGAACCTGCTCAAGGCTTCCTATCTGCCTGAGGACGGCGAGACACCGGCGGGGTTCGCCGGCGTCTTCGGCAAGATCGCGCAGGCCTATTTCCAGCGCTATGGCGACCAGTCGGACGCGCTGGCGATGATCGCCGCCAAGAACCACAAGAACGGCGTCGACAATCCCTATGCGCAGATGCGCAAGGATTTCGGCTATGAGTTCTGCCGCCAGGAAAGCGAAAAGAACCCCTTCGTTGCCGGTCCGCTGAAGCGCACCGACTGCTCGCTGGTCTCCGACGGCGCCGCCGCCCTTATCCTTGCCGACACCGCGACCGCACTGAAGATGCGCCGCGCCGTTGCCTTCCGCGCCAACGAGCATGTGCAGGATTTCCTGCCGATGTCGAAGCGCGACATCCTGACCTTCGAAGGCTGCGAACAGGCCTGGACTCGTGCGCTGAAGAATGCCGGCGTGACGCTCGACGATCTGTCCTTCGTCGAGACGCATGACTGCTTCACCATTGCCGAACTGATCGAGTACGAGGCGATGGGCCTGGCCAAGCCGGGCGAGGGGGCGAAGCTCGCCATGAGCGGCGAGACCGCCAGGGATGGCCGCCTGCCGGTCAATCCATCAGGTGGGTTGAAGGCCAAGGGCCATCCGATCGGCGCAACAGGCGTCTCCATGCATGTTTTGACCGCCATGCAGCTTGTTGGCGAAGCCGGCGGCATCCAGGTGCCGGGCGCAAAACTTGGTGGCATCTTCAACATGGGTGGTGCTGCCGTCGCCAATTACGTTTCAATATTGGACCGGATCAGGTAGAAGCAGCCCGTATTTTTACGGGGTGGCCATGACAAATCCGGTTCTGATCGAAGTCTTGCGCGGCGCGATCGTCGAGAGCGCCCATCGCGGTGCTGTCGCGGTCTTTGATGCCGATGGCAAGCCGGTCCTGGAGATCGGCGACACCTCGAAGCCGGTGTTTCCGCGCTCCGCGGTCAAGGCGATCCAGGCATTGCCGCTGGTCGAAAGCGGCACGGCCGATGCCTATGGCTTTGGCAACCGCGAACTGGCGCTTGCCTGTGCCTCCCATTCGGGCGAGCCCGCGCATGTCGAACTGGCGCGATCCATGCTGGCCAAGGCCGGATTGGACGGGTCAGCGCTCGAATGCGGCGCGCATTGGCCCTCCAATCATGACTCGGAGATTTCGCTTGCCCGAGCCGGCGGTTCGCCGAACGCATTGCACAACAACTGCTCCGGCAAGCATTCCGGCTTCCTCTGCACCTGCGTCCACGCAGGCATTGCGCACCGCGGCTATGTCAAGCCGGAGCACGCCTTGCAGGAGATGGTGCGCAACGCCATGCAGGCAGTGACGGGCGCTGTCCATGGTGCCGATGAACGAGCGACCGATGGCTGCTCGATCCCGACCTACGCGGTGCCGCTCAGGAGCTTCGCCCTAGGCTTTGCCCGCATGGCCACGACAAATGGTTTTGGTCCCGAGCGAGCCAGGGCCGCGAGGCGTCTGCTGGCCGCCTGCATGGCAGAACCGTTCTTTGTCGCCGGCACCGGCCGTGCCGATGTCGCTTTGATGGAGGCTGCACCCGGGCGGATTTTTGCAAAAGGCGGCGCCGAAGGCGTCTATTGCGCGGCACTCCCCGAGCTTGGCCTCGGCATCGCGCTCAAATGCGATGATGGTGCCGGCCGCGCTGGCGAAGCCATGGTTGCCGCCGTCATTGCCAGGCTGCTGCACGCGGATGAGGCCCTGGCGGCGAAGCTACTCGAACTGGCCAACGCTCCGATTGAAAGCCGGAACGGCGCCAAGGTCGGGGCGCTCAGGCCGACGGCGGCACTCAGCTGACGTGATTGCGCTCGACGGTCAGGTGCGCATAACCGCTCTTGTCCGACGATGTCAGGTCGCCAGTCGCTGGCTCGGCCCAGCGCTGGCCGACAACGGCGCCGTTCAGCGCACCATCGATGACATTGTCTGAGATGACGGCCGTACCGGCGCCATCGACCACGCTGACGACGATACCGGTTCCAGCCTTGCGGATGATGTTGCCGGTGGCGACGACATTGCGCAGATACGGCCCCCAGCCGATCTGCATGCCATAGAGCGGCGCGTTCTCGATGACATTGTTGGAAACGGTCGTGTCGGCTTCGACGCCGATGCCCACGCCGAAGCCGGGCGGGTCTGCGGGGTAGGGGCCGCTGGTCGACAGATTGCGCACGATGTTGCCCGAGCAGACACCCATGCGGCCACCTTCGTTGAAGTTGACGATGGAGATACCGTTGGCGGCGCCATCGACGATGTTGTTGCTGATGATGGCGCCTTCGAACGAGAATTCCGAATAGACCGCGGTCTCGCCCGAGCGCGAGCAGGTGTTGCCTGATATCTGCAGATTGCTGGCGCTGTTGGCGCGGATCGCCGAGAAGGCGCAGTCCGAGACGATGTTGCCAGAGATGACGACATTGCCGGTCCGGAAGGCGTTGATGCCATTGCCGTTCTGCCCGGTTCCGCCACTGCGCGCCTGGATGCGCTCGACGCGGTTGCCGGTGACCATTGTGCCGTCTTCCGCCGCCTGCCAGCGGTGCACCAGGATGCCGCCATTGGCACAGTCGGAGATGGTGTTGCCTGTGATTGCCAGCCCGCCGGCCTCGACCGAATAGATGCCGGCATCGGCAGCCCCCGAAATGTCCGAGCGCTCGACCCGGCCCGCCGCGTGTTCCAGCGCCAATCCGTTCTTGCCGCTGCCGGTTATCTGGCAATTGTCGACGACGAGGTGCGCGACCCGGCGCAGATCGAGCAATCCTTGCGCGTAGTCGCCCATCGAGCGGTTGCTGCCATCGAAGACCAGCCCGCTGAGTTCGATATGGTCGGCCTGTTCGGCCATGAACAGGTGACCATCACCGCCATAGACGATCCGCGTTGCGCCCGGCACGCCGGAAAGACGCACACGGCCGGGCAGCGACAGGTTGGACACCACATAGGTGCCGGGCGGCAGGAACACCGGCATGTCGCGGTCGTTGGCGCCGCGCAGCAGCTTGGCGAAGGCCTTGCTCTGATCATCAAAGGTGCCAGGTGAGACGCCAAGTTCAGTCGCGTTGATCGAACCGCGCATGGAGGCTTTCTCGATGCCGGTCAGGCTGGCGGCCGCCGCTCTGCCAAGCGAAAGGCCCATGACGGCAAAGCCGGCGGTTCCGATTAGCAGCTTTCGTCTGTTCAACATCGGCACAGGGTCCTGGCGTTCAACCCCGACACCGCAGGAATCGTGCCAGACGTACTGGCGCTCCTCACCGGCGCAGCGACAATGGCTTGTCGAGCAGCCTCTCCGCGCCTAAGTTCAACGGATGAGCAGAGCTTTCACGCGCGAGGAAGACAGCGAAAACGCCATCGCCGGCGTTGGCGAGCGGCCGATCAGCCAGCACCGCAACCTAGTGACGGAGCGCGGCCTGGCGATGATCGAAGAGAATCTCGCCGATCTGCGCGACATACTGGCCAAAGCCGAGCGGAAGGCGGACCGCGAGCGCATCGCGGTGGTGTCGCGCGACCTGCGCTATTGGACCGCCCGGCGCGAAAGCGCCGAGTTATCGGTGCCGGAACCGAACAGCGACCTGATGCGCTTCGGCATGGGCGCCACACTTGAGGGCGATGACGGCAGGAAGGTGCACTGGAAAATCGTCGGCGAGGACGAGGCCGACCCGGCCAAGGGCACCATTTCCCATGTGTCGCCGATGGCCGTCGCCCTGTTCGGCAAGAAGGTCGGCGACGTGGCTGTGGTCAACGGCAAGGAATGGGAAATCGTCAAGCTCTCCGAGAGCTAATCTTCGAGCTTGACAACGTGGTCGCGGAAGAAAGCCGCGGCTCCGGCTTCATCGATTTCACCGGAAGCGACGGCCATGACGAATTCGTAAAGCGTGCCGTTGTCGGCTGTCAGGACATGGCCGTTCACAATCAAAAATGCGCCGGCCGCCACGATAGCAGTACGCTTGTTACCGTCGACGAAGGCATGATTTCTGGCAATGCCAAAGACATAGGCAGCGGCGAGATCCTCGACCGATGGGTCTTCATAGTTCGCCTTGTTTTCAGCGCGGGCGAGCGCCGATTCGAGAGCGTTTTCATCTCTCAAACCTTGCGCTCCGCCATGCCTGCGCAATTGCTCCGTATGCATCGCTTCGACCACGCGACGTGACAGAAACTCCCAGCTCATTCGGCGAGTTTCTGAAGTGCGACCTTGTACTTGTCCATGACCTTACGAGCAGCTTCCATCTGCCGCTCGAAACTGTCGTCCACCGGCTCAAGAGCAATACCCTTGTCCGTTTCGACAATCTGGAGCTGATCGCCTGTCTTCATGTTCAGGCGGTCGAGAATTTCCTTGGGTAGGATCACACCTTCGGAATTGCCGATCTTGCGAATGGTGGTGTTCATGATGGATATCCTGTTGCAACGCCAATTATAACGCAATCAGCATGCGTTGCAACAGATATTATAACAGGCCCCGTTAGGCCTTCAGCAGTCGATCCAGCAAGCGATCCGCCGCTTCCGGAATGACCGTGCCCGGCGGGAAGATTTCCGCCGCACCCGCTTGCAGCACCGCGTCGTAGTCCTGTGGCGGGATGACGCCGCCGGCCACGATCAGCATGTCGCCGCGACCGAGCTTTTTCAGCGCGTCACGCAATTCGGGGATCAGCGTCAGGTGCCCCGCGGCCAGCGACGAGGCGCCGATGACATGAACGTCCCGCGCGACCGCCAGCCTGGCGATCTCATCCGGTGTCTGGAACATCGCCCCAACGGTGACGTCGAAGCCGAGATCGGCGAAGGCAGTGGCGATGACCTTCTGCCCACGGTCGTGGCCGTCCTGTCCCATCTTGGCAACGAGAATGCGCGGCTTGCCGCCGGATTTCTTCTCAAAGGCTTCAAGCTTGTCCTGCAGCCCCTCGACCACGGAATTGTCGCCGAGTGCCTTGCGGTAGACGCCGGAGATCGTCTGGACCGTTGCGACATGGCGGCCAAAGGTTCTTTCCAAGGCGAACGAGATCTCGCCGACCGTGGCATTGGCGCGCGCGGCGCGGATGGCGAACTCCAGCAGGTTTTCATTGCCTTCCGCGGCACGGGTCAGCGCATCGAGCGCGCTTTCGACCGCGCCGACATCGCGTGTGCCTTTCAGGCGTTGCAGCTTCGACAATTGCCGCGCCCTGACTTCGGCATTGTCGATCTTCAGCACGTCGACCTCGATGTCGGTCGCGGGGCGATGTGCATTGACGCCGACCAGCATCTGCTCGCCCGAATCGATGCGCGCCTGCGTGCGTGCCGCCGCTTCCTCGATGCGCAGTTTGGGAATGCCTTGTTCGGTCGCGGCGGCCATGCCGCCGAGCGCCTCGATCTCCTCGATGTGGGCAAGCGCACGCGCCGCCAGATCATGCGTCAGCCGTTCAAGATAGGCCGAACCGCCCCACGGGTCGATGATGCGCGTGGTGCCGGATTCCTTTTGCAGGATCAATTGGGTGTTGCGGGCGATCCGTGCCGAATGGTCGGTCGGCAGCGCCATCGCCTCGTCGAAGGAATTGGTGTGCAGCGACTGCGTATGCCCCTGCGTCGCCGCCATCGCCTCGATCATGGTGCGGATGATGTTGTTGTAAGGGTCCTGCGCCGTCAGCGACCAGCCCGAGGTCTGGCAATGGGTGCGCAATGACAGCGAGCGCTCGTCCTTGGGCGAAAAATTCTTCTCCATCAGGGTTGCCCACAACAGGCGTGCCGCGCGGAGTTTGGCGACTTCCATGAAGAAGTTCATGCCGATCGCCCAGAAGAAGGACAGGCGCGGCGCGAAGCGGTCGATATCGAGGCCCGCCGCAACGCCGGCGCGGGCATATTCGATGCCGTCGGCGATCGTATAGGCGAGCTCCAGGTCGGCCGTCGCGCCGGCCTCCTGCATGTGATAGCCGGAGATCGAGATCGAATTGAACTTCGGCATGTGCTTCGACGTATAGGAGAAGATGTCCGAAACGATCCGCATCGAGGGTTTTGGCGGATAGATGTACGTGTTGCGGACCATGAACTCCTTCAGAATGTCGTTCTGAATGGTCCCGGCCAGATCCTTTTGCGCAACGCCCTGTTCTTCAGCCGCGACGATGTAAAGCGCCATGATCGGCAGCACCGCGCCGTTCATGGTCATCGACACGGTCATGTCGCCGAGCGGAATGCCGTCGAAGAGCTGCCGCATGTCGAGAATGGAATCGATGGCGACGCCCGCCATGCCGACATCGCCGGCGACACGCGGATGGTCGCTGTCATAGCCGCGATGCGTGGCGAGATCGAAGGCGACCGACAGTCCCTTCTGGCCGGCGGCAAGATTGCGCCGGTAGAAAGCGTTGGACTCCTCCGCCGTCGAGAAACCGGCATATTGCCGGATCGTCCAGGGTTGCTGGACGTACATGGTGGGGTAGGGGCCGCGCACGAAGGGCGGCAGGCCCGGATAGGTGTCGAGATGCGGCAGGCCCTTGAGGTCGCTTTGATTGTACAGATGCTTGGCGACAAGGCCTTCCGGCGTCGTCCGCTGGCCTTTGACCTCGACCGGTGCGCGGCGTGGCGGCACCCAGCCGATCTGGCTGAAATCAGGGATCAAGAGACGGCTCCGATCGATTGGTCGATGCGGACCGGAAACAGGGCTTCGCAGACGGCAACGCCTTCGTTGAAGGCGGGCCGCCGTTCCGCTGCCAGCGTCTCGACCGGGCGTTCGCTTTTCAACGGGTAGAGCGTGGTGCCGATGATGGTCCGCTCGCCAGCCTGGTAGGCCGCGTTGCGCCGCGCTGCCGCGGCGTGAACGCGCTTCTGGATATGTCCGTCCTGAAGGCTGGACAAGACGCCGCCCTCGGCCTCGATTGTCTGCAGTTCCGCCCAGGCCCTCTCGCACAGTTCCGCGGTCAGCGCTTCGACGCCGCCGGAACCATAGGCAGGATCGGCGACATGATCGATATGGCTTTCATTGGCCATGATCAGCTGCGCGTTGCGGGCAACGCGACGGGCAAAACCCGCCGGCAAGCCATGCGCGATCGTGTGCGGCAGGATGGAGATCGAATCGGCGCCGCCGGATGCCGCGGCAAAGCAGGCAATTGTGGTGCGCAGGATGTTGGTCTCCGGATCCATGGCCGTCATCATGCGAAACGACGTCTCGGCATGGATATTGGCGGTGGAATTGGGGATCGAACAGGCCTCTTGCAGCCGTGCCCAGAGCCTGCGCAGCGCTCTGACCTTGGCCACCGACAGGAACTGGTCCTGGTCGACGCTGAGCGCAAAGCCGATATGGGGTGCGGCATAGACAAGCGGCTGTCGCGCCGTCTCGAACATTCTGAGATAGGAGACCGCCGAAGCCAGCATGATGCCAAGCTCTTGCGCCTCCGTGGCGCCGGCATTGTGGAACACGCGCCCGTCCGCCTCCAAGAGCACGCCCGGAACGCCCATCGAGAAGAAATGCGCCAGCGACTGCGGCATCGAGGCCTGCAGCGCCTCGATCGACATGCGCAGCCGGCCGGTGCCGGCGAAGATCGCCGCCGGATCGATGCCGAAGGAGAGGTTGAGCTTTGCCGGGTCCGAACGGCGCTTGCTCAGGAACGCCACCAGCCAGTCGGCCACGGCGCGGCTCCAGGGGTGGGCATCGATGCGGACCTGGATGCGGTTGAGCGGCACGCCGTCCAGCACCGTCTCCAGCGCCTGCGCCGTTCTCGGCAGGCCGTAGCCGAACGCGTTCGGCGCTCCTTCGAAGACAAGCGACAATCCCGTCGCGCCTTGCGCCACGTCCTCCAGGGCCTGGGCTCTGGCGCGGTCGATATCCGGATCATCGATGCGCTGGCTGACGATCCAGGGCGATTTCGGGTTTGCGCGCACGGTTGGTTCCGCTGCGATGCTGCGCTCGTAGAGCGGTTCGATGCGGATGTTGTCGTCGGTATGCGAGACCAGCTTTTCCTCGAAGGACGCGCCGGCCAACGCCTTTTCCGCCAGGGCCAGCCATCGCTGGCGCTCGGCATTCACTGGTTCAACGTCCTGGATCAAGGCTCCGGCGCCCATCCGTCTTCCTCGTTTTCATGCGACCGCAACAGCCTGGAGCAGCTCAGTCTACGGTCCCCGGTCCGATATCGCAATGCAATGCGCTTTCAAGGTCGGAATTCAATCCATCAGATATAGGTAGCCTTGCATGGACGAACCATGAACGATTGCCAAACACCGGCAAAATCCGCAAGTTCCAAAAACCCGATTTGGACGACTGGGCTGGATTTGGACGATTGGCCCCGATTTGGACGATTGGCCCCCCATTTGAACGAATGGCATTGTCGCTGTGCAAGGGCCTCACTATACCTGCGGCAAGGCCACTGGCTTAAACACATCAGTCTGCGGAGACCGGACATATGGCTGACGACACCAGTATTTTCATCGGCGCCAGCCGCAAGCCCGACGACAGCTATCAGCGTGCCGAGCACTTGTTGCTGCAATATGGAAATCGTCACGGCCTGGTGACCGGTGCCACCGGTACCGGCAAGACCGTCACTTTGCAGATCCTGGCCGAAGGTTTTTCCAATGCCGGCGTGCCGGTGTTCTGCGCTGACATCAAGGGCGATCTGTCCGGCATCGCCATGATGGGCACGGCGCAGGATTTCCTCGTCAAGCGAGCCGAGCAGGTCAAGCTCGACCCCTATGACTTCCAGGAATTCCCGGTCATTTTCTGGGATCTGTTCGGCGAGCAGGGCCATCCGATCCGCGCCACTGTCTCTGAAATGGGGCCGTTGCTTTTGTCGCGCCTGATGAACCTGACCGAGGCTCAGGAAGGCATCATGAACATCGCCTTCCGCCTGGCGGACGAGGAAGGCCTGCTGCTTCTGGACATGAAGGACCTGCAGGCGCTGCTGGCCAACATCGCCGAGCGCGCCGACGAGCTGGGCTCGCGCTACGGCAATGTGACGAAGCCTTCCGTCGGAGCCATCCAGCGCACGCTGCTGGTTCTGGAGCAGCAGGGTGCGGCGCATTTCTTTGGCGAGCCGGCATTGCGCATCGCCGACATCATGCGCACCACCCGTGACGGGCGAGGCGCCATCAGCGTGCTTGCTGCCGACAAGCTGATGATGAATCCGAGGCTCTACGCGACCTTCCTGTTGTGGCTGATGTCGGAGCTGTTCGAGGTGCTGCCGGAAGTTGGCGATCCCGACAGGCCGAAGCTGGTGTTCTTCTTCGACGAGGCGCATCTGCTGTTCGAGGACGCACCGAAAGTGTTGATCGACCGGGTCGAGCAGGTGGTCCGCCTGATCCGCTCGAAGGGCGTCGGCGTCTATTTCGTTACGCAAAACCCGCTGGATGTTCCCGAAACCGTTCTCGCCCAGCTCGGCAACCGGGTGCAGCACGCACTGCGCGCCTATACGCCGCGCGAGCAGAAGGCGGTGAAGACCGCGGCCGAAACCTTCAGGCCGAATCCCGACTTCGATTGTGCCACCGCGATCACCCAGCTCGGCACCGGCGAGGCGCTGGTCTCGACGCTCGAAACCAAGGGCGTTCCGTCCATGGTGCAGCGGACGCTGATCCGCCCGCCCGCCTCGCGCCTTGGGCCGATCACGCCCGCCGAGCGACAAAAGCTGATCCAGGAAAGCCCGGTCGCCGGTCAGTACGACCAGGTCGTCGATCGCGAATCGGCTTTCGAGATGCTGCGGAAAAAGGCCAAGGAGGCGCAGGACGCCGAAGAGCAGGCGCAGCAGGCCGACAGCGGCCGCTCGCGCTGGACCATTCCCGGCTTCGGCAACGACGATCCGGCACCGCAACCCGGTGGCAGGCGCGCGCCGGCGCCGCGCCCATCCAACCGCCAGACGGTGGCCGAGGCCGCAATCAAGTCGGTGGTGCGCTCGGTGGGCTCGTCTGTGGGACGCGCCATCGTGCGCGGGATATTGGGGAGCTTGTCGCGGGGGCGGTAAGGAGCGGCAGCTATGCGCCAGTTCCCGACATTGCCAACCAGCTTCGCAAGTGGCCTTGTGGGCGGCTTCTTCCGTAGACGATCTGATTGCACTGCACGTCATGGTGGGGCGCATTCGACGACCGAGTTTGCCCATTCAACTCTTACTCCTTTCAACATGTGCTAATATTGCAACCGTGCGCGCCGTGTACAAAGTACGGCGTTCGCAGCTTGGGGACTGCAACCAATGGTGAGCACATGATCCGCAAGGCGCTTCTTTGGTCGGCTGCATCGTTGCTCGCCGGGGCCATGACACTGTCCGCACACGCTGCCGACAAGGTCGTCAACCTTTACGACTGGTCGGACTACTTGGATCCCTTGGTCATCGACGACTTCACCAAGGACACCGGTATAAAGGTCGTGTACGACGTCTTTGACTCCAACGAGATCCTCGAGACCAAGCTGCTCACTGGCGGCTCCGGCTACGACGTCGTCGTGCCAAGCGCCAGTTTCCTGGCCCGCCAGGTCGAGGCCGGCGTCTTCCAGAAGCTGGACAGGTCGAAGTTGCCCAACATCGCCAACATGTGGGACGTCATCGAGCAGCGTACGGCCAAGTACGACCCGGGCAACCAATATTCGGTGAACTACATGTGGGGCACGGTGGGTTTGGGGTACAACACCTCGAAGATCAAAGCCGCGCTTGGTGTCGACAGACTCGACAGTTGGGACTTCTTCTTCGATCCCGAGAAGCTGAAGAAGCTTGCCGATTGCGGAGTCTACGTGGTCGATTCGCCCACCGAAATCCTGCCCATCACGATGAATTATCTTGGGCTGAACCCCGAGAGCACCTCGCCAGAAGACTTCGGCAAGGCCGAAGAGGCATTGATGCGTATCCGTCCCCACGTCCGCAAAATCGAGTCATCCGAGTACATCAACGCTTTGGCGGACGGCGACATCTGCCTGGCGATCGGCTGGTCGGGCGACGTCCTGAAGGCGCGCGACCGTGCAGCTCAAGCCGGTAACGGCGTCACAATCGCCTACTCGATCCCTCGAGAAGGCACTGTGATGTGGTTCGATCAGCTGGCAATCCCCGCAGATGCACCGCATGTGGACGAAGCGGATGCCTTCATCAACTACCTCATGAAGCCTGAAGTCGCCGCCAAGAACACAAATTATGTATTCTTTGCCAATGGCAACAAGGCCTCACAAAAATTCGTTGAAAGAAGCATTCTCGGCGACCAGTCGATCTATCCTGACGATGCCACGCTCAAGAAGCTTTTCACCGTCTTTCCGTACGACCCGAAGACGCAGCGCGTGGCGACGCGCACCTGGACCAAAATCGTCACGGGTCAGTAATTGACGGCAGTTGCGCTTCCGACGAACCGCCTGATTGTTCATCGGTCATCCGTCAATCCGCAATGCCTGCTTTCCGCAGGCCATCTAGCCAGTGCTCCACGTCCTCCTGACGGCGATATGGAGAGCCGCGCTTGTAGTCACCTAGAGTGAAACCAGGCTTGCGCTCGAGGCACCTGCCCCAAGCCAATATTGCCTCGTTGATGCGTCCGAGCTGTCCCAAACACGCAGCCAGATTGGCGAACCCGCGATCATAATTGTTGTTGTCCCAACGGCGGAACGAATCCAGCGAAGCCTCATATTCACCGAGCAGATAGTAAGTGAATGCGAGTAGCTCGTGGACATCGCGGTGTTCGAGTGGACTCAGCCGCCTGAGCCGCTCGCCGATCTCGCGGGCCTTCGTGAGTTGACCACTCCAAAGACAGATGTACCCGACCCAGACGAGTACGCTCGGGTTTGTCGGGGCCATCGCGAGCGCGCGTTGCCAATGAGTCTTGGCAGCCTCGAACTCCCCATTCCATCCATGCAGAGCGGCGACGACCGCCTCTGCCAGTCCGCTGGCGTCGCCGAGTTCGATAGCTCGCAAGGCCGACTGCATGGCCAACGCCTTCATGTCTCCGTCAGCTCTGAAAACGGAGAGGGTCGCGTAGGCGTCCGCGAGCCATGCATGCGCCCGCGCCGAATCAGGCTCCCAGCCAAGAGCCAGCTTTAAGAACTCGACACCAGCGACGGTGTCCTTCTCGGTGAATCGGTGCATAGCATCGATGCCGCGCAAGAACGCGTCATACGCGCTGAGGCTCGTTTGTGTTTGCCTGGTCCGAACGATCTCAGCAGCGCCTACCTTGCCGACCAGTGCCCAGGCGATCCTCTCTGTCACCTCGTCTTGAACGGCGAAAAGGTCCTCGAGGTCTCGATCGTAGCGCTCGGCCCAGACGTGATTGCCAGTGGCCGCTTCTATCAACTGCGCAGTGATCCTGACGCGTGCAGCCGCCTTTCGAACGCTTCCCTCGACGACGTACCGTACACCGAGCTTCCTTCCGACGTCGGTGATGTTTACGGATTGACCCTTGAAAGCGAACGAGGAATTGCGCGCGATCACGAACAGACTCTGACTGCGACTGAGCTCGGTGATGAGGTCCTCGGCTATTCCATCCGAGAAATAATCCTGCTCGGGGTCCACCGACATGTTTGTGAAAGGAAGCACCGCCACCGATGGCTTGTACGGGAGCGGCAAATCCTCCGCTGAAGCAATTGACGCTGACGGTTCTGGATCATCCCGCTCTTCTGTTTGAACCCGGTAGGCACGCACGGGCCCAGCAATGTTCTTCATCGTATGCTCGCCCAGGTCGACGAGCGTATAGGGAATCTTTCCCTTCACTTGATCATAGACGCTGCGTCCAATGACGACACCTCCGGGCTCACTGACCTTTTCCAGCCTGGCGGCCACGTTTACGCAGTCACCGTAGATCGTCGTCTCATCCAGGATAACCTCGCCGGCGTTGACACCCATTCTGAAGGCCATGCGCCGGTCTTCAGGAATATCCGTATTGCGTGCCGTTATGCGTTCTTGCGTCTCGACTGCGAACTGCAACGCATCGACGGCGCTGGGAAACTCGATCAGCAGACTGTCGCCCGCGCTGCCGACCAGCCGACCCCTGAATTGCGCGATCTTTGGATCGATCACTTCGGCGCGCAGTGCCTTTAGATGGAAGAGAGTCCCGGCCTCATCGGCCCCCATCAAACGCGAATAGCCAGCTACGTCCGCTGCCAAAACCGCCACAAGCTTTCGTTCCGGGCGCGCCACGATGCCTCCTGGACTACAAAGACGTCACGTGGGTTTGCTGGGAACGTAGCACTCACGTCTATGCGCAACTAGCCGCCATAGAACGCCCGCTTCGGGCCAAGAGCTGTCATCGGGGCGTTTGCCACGCGTCAGAAGCCCATGCCCGGCACGAAGCATCGGACTCGATATATTGGTGTGCTGAGGATCAGCTGAAGGCTCGCAGGTGGCAAACCCTCGCCTCGCACCCCGCAGATCAGAAAATCGAGTTGGTGATCTCTTTCACCGGCCCGAGCAGGATCGATCCGTCCGGCACGCCGGCGTCGATCGGAATAGCCTGGCGGTTGGCCGTTGCCACCATCGGCTGGCTGACGTCGCTGGTCACGATGACCGGCGTCTTCGAAGGCACGCGGTCGTAGAGATCGATGATGTCCTGGTTCATCAGGCGCACGCAGCCTGACGAAACCGACTTGCCGATTGACTTCCATTCCGGCGAGCCGTGCAGGCGGTAGAGCGTGTCGACGTCGCCTTGGAAGAGGTAGAGGGCGCGCGCCCCGAGCGGATTCTTCAGCCCGCCTGGCATGCCGCCATTGTCGGCGCTGTATGGCTTCAGTTCCGGCTGCCGGGCGACCATTTCATCCGGCGGCGTCCATTTCGGCCATTTCTGCTTCCATTGGACGACGGCGTCACCGGACCATTCGAAGCCTGCGCGGCCGAGACCGACACCATAGCGGATCGCCTGGCCGCCAGGGCGCACGAGATAGAGATGGTGGCCGGTCGTGTCGACGATGATGGTACCGGGCTTCTGTCCCGTCGGATCGGGAACGATCTGGCGCAGGAACTGCGAATCGATCCTCTCGAACGGTATTGCCGGAAGGTCGAAGCCGCCATCGCTGACGGCCGCGTACATCGTCGCATAGTCGGGCAGCGGCTGCTCGACATAGGCTGGCGGTGGCGGCTCGACCGGTTCCGGTCCAGTGGTGGCGCATGCGGAAACCGCGATCGAAGCGGCGCCCAATGCAGCGGCGTTGAGAAAGCCGCGACGGCTCAGGCGATAGGATTCGATTTCGGTTATGGACATGGTTGCCTTCTTTAGGTCTCAAATCGCAACAAAGCATAAATTCGCCGACCGCTGCGTGGGTATCTGACCAACACCCGGCGCGATAGGCGGTTCCGATTCTGGCCCGAACGTGGACAAACAAAGGCGAAGCTGTGACTGCGCAGCCACTGTGGCGCCAGAGACACAGCTTCGCAACCTAGCTGCCTGGTACCAACGCTTCGAGCGATGGCAGGATCAGGGCCGGCGGAAAGTCCCGATACTCTTCCGGCTGGTTGGAACGGTTGATCCAGACCGTGCGGAAGCCGAATTTGGTTGCACCGGCGATGTCCCAGCGATTGGAGGACTGGAAGGAAACCGCGTTGGGGTAGAGGCGCCAGCCGGTTGTGATCATGTCGTAGACCGCCGGATCGGTCTTGAAACGCCGCACCGTATCGACAGAATAGATGTCGTCCAGAACCTGATCGAGCGCGGCCGATTTGACCGCTGCCTGCAGCATTTCGGGCGAGCCATTGGAAAGGATCGCCAGCCGCGCTCCCGAAGCCTTGAGCGCCTTGAGCACGGCCGGCACTTCCGGATAGCAATCCAACCGCCAGTAGGCGTCCAGCAATTTCGCCTTGAGGCTGGGGTCGGCCGAGGGAACCTTGCGCAAGGCGAAATCAAGCGCCTGTTCGGTCAGTTGCCAGAAATCGGCATAGGCGCCCATCAGCGTGCGCACCCAGGAATATTCGAGCTGCTTGGCGCGCCAGATTTCGGACAACAATTGGCCGTCCGGTCCAATCTGGTCGGCATGACGGCGCACGGCGGCATGCACGTCGAACAGCGTGCCATAGGCGTCGAAAACATAGGCGGTGTATTGCATGGCAACAGTTTTGAGGCGAGGCGCGAGAAGGTGCAAGCTTTGATTGCACCGCACTCGCCGCTGGCCTCAACAAAACTCCGCGATGCTGGTTGACGGCGCCTGCCAAAGCATCTTCCAATGGCCGTCACACAAGATCGATTGAAACGGGACAACGCGATGACACTGGCGGCTGCAGCACTATCCGCGACATGGACTTTCGTCGACGGTGATTGGCACGAGGGCAATGTCGCTATTCTGGGACCGCGCAGCCACGCCATGTGGCTTGGCACCAGCGTGTTCGACGGCGGCCGCTGGTTCGAAGGTGTCGCACCCGACCTCGAGCGCCATGCCGCCAGGGTGAATTCTTCGGCGATTGCGCTCGGCCTCAAGCCGTCAATGACCGCCGACAAGATCGTCGGACTGACCTGGGACGGGTTGAAGAAGTTCGATGGCAAGACAGCCGTCTACATCAGGCCGATGTATTGGGCCGAGCATGGCGGCTATATGGGCGTGCCGGCCGATCCCGCCTCGACCCGTTTTTGCCTTTGCCTCTATGAATCGCCGATGATCCCGCCGACCGGCTTTTCGGTGACCGTGTCGCCGTTCCGGCGCCCGACCATCGAAACCATGCCGACCAACGCCAAGGCCGGCTGCCTTTACCCCAACAACGGCCGTGCCATTCTCGAAGCCAAGATGCGCGGGTTCGACAACGCGCTGGTGCTCGACATGCTGGGCAACGTCGCCGAGACCGGAACCTCGAACATCTTCCTGGTCAAGGATGGCCATGTGCTGACGCCGGCGCCGAACGGCACCTTCCTGTCCGGCATCACCCGCTCACGAACCATGACGCTGCTTGGCGAGTATGGCTTCAAGACCACCGAAAGGACGCTGTCGATACGGGATTTCCTGGAAGCGGACGAAATCTTTTCGACCGGAAACCATTCCAAGGTGGTGCCGATCACGCGTATCGAGGATCGCAATCTGCAACCCGGGCCGGTGGCCAAGAAGGCGCGCGAGCTCTATTGGGATTGGGCGCATTCGACGTCAGCTGGCTGACACGTTCGGCCTGACTTTTTGTCGCTGCGCGGTTCGTTGTCGGAAAACCGTGTGACAGTTTTCCGCAACCCGCTTAGAAAGGGAACCGGCGCGTCATTCCGGAGTTGTTCCAGCTCAATCCAGACCTATCTTAGTCCGGTATCGACACCGGATTTTTCCACGAGGGAGTACTACCCATGGCTTTTGAATTGCCCGCTCTGCCTTACGACTATGAGGCCTTGCAGCCTTACATGTCGAAAGAGACGCTGGAATATCACCACGACAAGCACCACAAGGCCTATGTCGACAACGGCAACAAGCTCGCCGCAGAAGCCGGCATGGGCGATCTGTCGGTCGAAGAGGTGGTCAAGCAGTCGTTCGGCAAGAATGCCGGCCTCTTCAACAATGCCGCCCAGCATTACAACCACATCCATTTCTGGAAGTGGATGAAGAAGGGCGGCGGCGGCAACAAATTGCCGGGCGCCCTGCAGAAGGCAGTCGACAGCGATCTCGGCGGCTACGACAAGTTCAAGGCCGATTTCATCGCCGCGGGTACGACGCAGTTCGGCTCCGGCTGGGCCTGGGTATCGGTCAAGGACGGCAAGCTGGCGATCTCGAAGACGCCGAATGGCGAAAACCCGCTCGTTCATGGCGCGTCGCCGATCCTCGGCGTCGATGTCTGGGAGCACTCCTATTACATCGACTATCGTAACGCCCGGCCGAAATACCTCGAAGCGTTCGTCGACAGCCTGATCAACTGGGATCACGTGCTAGAGCTCTACGAAAAGGCCTGATGCATGTCGCCCAAAAGTGCGCAGCGGTTTTGGGACAACGACATGCACGAAAACAAGGACTCAAGCCAAGTCGTTCGGGTCCGTTCGGGCGCGACGAGTTTAATGTCCTGATCGATCTCCAGAAAAGCCCCGGCATCCCCGGGGCTTTTCTTTTGCTGTGTCGCAGCAAAATCATCCGAGGCGAAGGGAATATTCCCCCCGTTGCATCCGTTAACGTCCTGTCCCGAAAACGCCCTCATCCCCAAAATACCTTCACCACGGAGCCAAATGAATGAGAAAGCTTGTCATCGCCATCTCAATGCTCGCCCTCGCTGGTTCGGCGGCTTTTGCCGACCCGATCCTCGATCGGCAGGCTCTGATGAAGGAACGTGGAAAGATCGTCGGCGGCATTTCGAAGGTGGTCAAGGGCGAGGAGCCCTATGATGCCGCCGCTGTGCTGACGGCCCTGCAGGCATTGCAAGCGAATGCAGAGAAAGTCGACGTCGACGCGTTGTTCCCTGCCGGCAGCGACACAGGCGACACCACGGCTGCGCCAAAGATCTGGGAAGACATGGCCGGCTTCAAGGCCGCCAACGACAAATTTATCGCCGACGTCAAGGCCGCGGCCGCTGCCGCTCCTGCCGATGTCGATACGTTGAAGACGCAGTTTGACACCATCGCGTCCAATTGCGGCACCTGCCACCAGACCTACAGGGTGAAAAAAGGCTGATAGCGGGCGATGCCCTGGCTGAAAAAACTCGTCGGCGCCCTGGTCATTCTGGGCGGCGTCGGCGCGGTTGCAGGGTGGGTCCTGTCGGCGCCGGTGAGGCTCGACAGTGAGGCCCTGGCCAAGCTCGGCCCTGGCGATGCGGCCAGGGGCAAGCGCATTTTCTATGCCGGGGGTTGCACCTCCTGCCATGCAAAGCCGGGTTCGCAGGGCGATGCGCGGCTTAAGCTGGTGGGTGGCCTCGAACTCAAGACGCCGTTCGGTACTTTCGTGCCGCCCAACATTTCGCAGGACCCCAAGGACGGCATCGGCGCATGGTCGGTCGAAGACCTCGCCAATGCCATGCTGAAAGGGGTGTCGCCATCAGGCGAACACTTCTATCCGGCGTTCCCCTATGTGTCCTACGCACGCATGAAACCGGCCGACATTGCCGATCTCTATGCCTTCCTGAAGACGCTGCCGGCCGTCTCCGGCAAAGCGCCTGGCAATTCACTGACGTTCCCGTTCAACATCCGCCGCGGTATCGGCCTTTGGAAACTGCTTTATCTCAGTGATCAGCCGGTCGTTTCGCTCCCCGAAAGCACGCCTGCCCCGGTGATCGCCGGCCGCTATCTGGTCGAAGGGCCGGGTCACTGCGGCGAATGCCACACGCCGCGCGACTTTGCGGGCGGGACGAAAAAGAACCAGTGGCTGGCGGGTGCTGTGGCCGCCGAAGGCAGCGGCGTCGTGCCGAACGTCACATCAGGCGAGGGCGGCATGGGCAACTGGTCCGTAGCCGACATCGCCAATTACCTCGAAACCGGCTTCACGCCCGATTTCGATTCCGTCGGCGGCGCGATGGTCGACGTGCAGAGGAACATGGCCGAACTGACCGCAGGGGATCGTGCGGCCATCGCCGCCTATCTCAAGGCGATACCGTCGCATCCAAACGGCTATCCGGCGCGCAAGAAGAAGGCGAACTAATGCATATCGCCCAGAACTGCGCAGCGGTTTTGGGACAACGACATGCATTAAAACAATAGCTTGAAGCGCGGTACAGGATTTTCATCAAGCGCGACGCGCTCAGTTGTCGGATGGCGGGTGGCGGTCGCCCAGAAAGTCGAAGCCCGTCTCGAAGAAATGGTTGTAGTTGCAGGTCAGCTCCTCGCCGGGCGCGATGTCACGCAGCGCAAAGGTCTCCTCGGGCGAGGAGACGTCGCAATTCGGCTCGTCGGCATGGTTCATGTAGCGCGCATCGTCGGCTTCGAAGACGATGTAGTTCGGGTCGCGCCTGTCGGGATAGGAATAGCGGTCGAGATAGCTCTTCACCGGCCCGGTCTCGCCCTCATAGGTCTCGACCTTGATGAGCCGGTCGAACCGTGGATCCAGCTTCCAGATCCGCGTGCCGCGGGGAATGCGGTTCTTGGCAAAGACGCCGATGCCCTGGATGGGCGATTTGTCGAGATAGACGTCGACGAGCAGCATAATGGACCTTTACGCGATTGGGGCTGTGGTGGTCTCAGAGAAGCCGCGCACTGGTTAGCGCGCAGCCATTGCAATTGCGAGCGGAAAATCCACTTCACATAGCTGGAACAGAAGCGTCGGACGGGATCATGTGCAAATCAAAAAGTGATGACCGTGGGCGGCCGGCAGCGCAGTGCCGACACCTCGCTGCGCGTCAGCGTTGCTGCAGTGCCAGACGGACGCCCAAAGCACAGTAGATGCCGCCGACAATCTTGCCTTGCCACTTGAGCACCCTCGGATTTCGGCGCAGGAAAGTGCCAAGCCGACCGGCGCTCACTGCAAAGACGACCGTGCTGAGAAGACCCAGCGTGACGAAGATGACCCCTAGTATGGTCAACTGAAGCATCACCGACCCGTTTTCAGCCCGCACGAACTGAGGCAGGAATGCAAGGAAGAAAAGCGCGGTCTTAGGGTTGAGCACTTCGGTCAGGATAGCCTGTCGAAACGCTTTGCCGGCGGAGATGGCAAGCGCGCCGGCAGCCGGGTTGGCCGGTGTTTTCTCGATGATCGCGCGAATGCCGAGATAAACCAGGTAGGCTGCGCCGATGTACTTTACGATGCTGAACAGCGCCGCCGAAGTGGCGATGATCGCCGATATGCCGACCATGGCCATGATGGTGTGAACCACGTCGCCGGCTGCGATCCCGGCACCGGTCGCTATGCCCACCTTCGTTCCGGAACTCGTTGCCCGCGCGACGGTAAGGAGGGTGGCTGGGCCTGGAATAAAGACAAAGCCGAGCACAACCGCGATGTAGGCTGTCAATGTGGACAGATCGATCATTGGCTAATCTCTCCTGTAAGCTGCGCCTTGCCCATCACCTTCAGCGCAAAGGAATAAGTATAGGCGATCTCCTCCAGTCGCGAAAACCGACCGGAAGCGCCGGCGTGGCCTGAATCCATGTTGATCTTGAACAGCACGGGACTGTCGCCGCTCTTGCGGTCGCGCAGCCGTGCCACCCATTTGGCCGGTTCCCAATAGGTGACGCGCGGATCGGTGAGACCGGCCAGCGCCAGGATCGGCGGATAGTCGAGCGCGGCGACATTGTCGTAGGGCGAGTAGGCGGCGATGGTTCGGTAATCGTCGGCGGACGCGATCGGGTTGCCCCATTCCGGCCATTCCGGCGGCGTCAGCGGCAGGCTGGCGTCGAGCATGGTGGTGAGCACGTCGACGAAGGGCACCTCGGCGACGATGCCGCCAAAACAGTCCGGCGCCATGTTGGCGATGGCGCCCATCAGCATGCCGCCGGCCGAGCCGCCTTGCGCGACGATGCGGTCATGCGCCGTGTAGCGCTCGGCAACAAGGTGGCGCGCACAGGCGATGAAATCCGTGAACGTATTCATCTTGTGCGCCCGCTTGCCGTCATCGTACCAGCCATAGCCCTTGTCCTTGCCGCCGCGGACGTGGGCGATGGCAAAGACGAAGCCGCGGTCGACCAATGAAAACCAGTTGGTGTTGAACGCGGCCGGCACCGTGATGCCATAGGAGCCGTAGCCGTAAAGCAGGCAAGGTGCGGATCCATCCAGCGGCGTGTCGCGGTGGTGGAGAAGTGAGATCGGCACCAGTTCGCCATCGGCGGCGGGCGCCATCAGGCGCCTGGTGACATATTGGTCCGGGTCATGGCCGGAGGGCACTTCCTGGGTCTTGAGCAGCACCCGCTCGCGGGTGCGCATATTGTAGTCGAACACCTGGGCCGGCGTCGTCATCGACGAGTAGGAAAAGCGCATGATCTCGGTGTCGTACTCATAGGAACCCGACAGGCCGAGCGAGAAGGCCTCCTCGTCGAGGGACAAAAGATGCTCCTCGCCGCTGGTGCGGTCGCGCACGACGATGCGCGGCAGGCCTTCCTTGCGTTCGAGCCGGACCATGTGGTCCCTGAAGCCGATCACCGACAGGATCAGCCGGCCAGGTTCATGCGGCACCAGTTCCTGCCAGTTGGCGCGCACCGGATCGCTCGCCGGCGCCATCATGATCTTGAAATCCTTGGCGCCGTCGGCATTGGTCAGGATGAAGAAGATGTCGCCGCCTTCTTCCAGATCATATTGAAGGCCAATCTCGCGCGGCGAGACCAGTTTCGGTTCAGCAAACGGATCGCTGGCGCGCATCAGGCGGTATTCCGAGGTCTCGTGATCGTTGATGGCGATCATGATCCATTCGTTGTTGCGGGTGCCGTCGACATTCATGAAGAAGCCGGGATCGGTTTCCTCATAGATCAGCCGATCGCTTTCCGGGCTTTGCCCAAGCGCATGGAACAGCACCTTGGACGGGCGGTGGTTGGGATCGAGACGCGTGTAGAAGAAGCCGTCATCGCCGGCGTTCCAGACGCCTGAACCGCCGGTGTTGGGAATCTGGTCGGCGAGCTCCTTGCCATCGTCAAGGTCGCGCACGCGAAGCGTGTAGAATTCGGAGCCCTTGTCGTCGAATGCCCACAAGAGCTTGCGATGGTCGGCCGAATGATCGACGCCGCCAAGACGGAAATAGGCCTTGCCCGCGGCCTCCGCATCGCCGTCGAGCAGGATGTGCTCGGCGCCGCCGTCGCGCGGCATGCGGAAATAACGCGGTTGCTCGCCGCCAAGCCTGAAGGATGAGCCATAGGCATAGGGTCCGTCCTTCATTGGCACCGAGGAATCGTCTTCCTTGATGCGGCCCTTCATTTCTTTGAAAAGCTGCTTTTGCAACTCGGCCGTGTCGGCCATCAGCTTCGACTGATAGGCGTTCTCCGCCTCGAGCTCGGCGCGGATCCCCGCATCGAGCAATGACGGATCCCGGAACATCTCCTGCCAGTTGTCGGCCCGCAGCCAGGCATAGTCGTCGGTTCGCGTGATGCCGTGATGCGTATCGGAAACTGGCCGTTTCTCGGGCACTGGCGGGCTGACGTGCGGAAATGCGGAAGTCTTGGTCATTGCGTCTCGCTTTTGCCAGTATCTTGAATGGCGAAGTATCTTGAATGACGAATGAACACGCCGATCAGGGCGGGTTCAAGAGCCGCAACGTAAGCATCGTGTCGGCTCCAGGAGATGGGTCGGGAGGAGAGATGATGGATATTTATTCTCGGACTGCTGCGGCTTTCGCCGTTGCTTCGTTAACTCTGGCTCTTACCGGCCAGTCTCATGCGACCGTATTCGCGGCTTGGCAAGTGTCCAATGTGCCGTTCGGCGACACGCTCAATGTGCGCAAATACCCCTCGGGCACATCCCAGAAACAAGCGGCGTATCCGAACGGAACCGTTCTGCAGATGACCGGACGATGCACCGGCGGGATAAACCTGCTCGACATCGCCAATCAGCCGGCGCGGAAGCAGGAACAGACGGTTCGCTATCGCTGGTGCGAAGTCTGGCATGACCCGGCCCAGAACGGCAACTTCGTCACCGGCTGGGCCTATGGCAAATACATCACGCCGCATTGATTGACCTGGCAGCGATTGATCCGGGCCGGTTGCATGACAGGCATGTCGCCTGGTTGGTTGCGCTTGGCGCAAGCAACCTGTGGTTTTGTGGACAGGTGTGAGCAACCAAGCTTGCCCCGTGCGATAGCCAAGCAAAATCAAGCATTGAAACCTGCTTTGTGAGTTATGGCGAATGTAACAGCGAGCTGACGTTGCGTCAGCGGTTGCTGGTAGGCGGGCGAAATATCGAAAAATTACACAATGCACGAAAGATTGAAGCTAATCCGGGAATAATTGATCAACATTGTTGAATATAGCGCAAAGAGCGAATTGACTTACTTGGTCAGCAGGCTCATTGATGTGCCCGCGATACGAATCGCAGAAGCTCTACCTGCAAAAAATTCGCGCGATGCCCTGCCTGTAAAAAAGGGCGCACACTGACGTAACTCTTGTTGGGGCCTGATGACCATGGATATTGTCGAAACACCTTCCAGAAACAGCGATGCGCTGATCGAATTGACCGCCGACGTGGTGGCCGCCTATGTCAGCAACAATCCCGTGCCGGTCGGCGAATTGCCGAACCTGATATCCGATGTCCATGCCGCGCTCGGGCGCGTGGGCGGAACCGCCGAACTACCGCCTGCCGACAAGCAAAAGCCGGCAGTCAACCCGAAGCGCTCGGTTCATGACGACTACATTGTTTGCCTCGAAGACGGTAAGAAGTTCAAGTCGCTAAAGCGTCATCTGATGACCCACTACGACCTGACGCCAGATCAGTACCGCGAAAAGTGGAACCTCGACCCGACCTATCCGATGGTTGCTCCCAACTATGCCGCTGCGCGGTCCCAGCTTGCCAAGAAGATGGGTCTCGGTCGCAAGCGCAAGGCGCGGTAATCACTGCTCGCCAGATCGGATCGACATCAACGGCGCCTTCGGGCGCCGTTTGATTTTACAGGGCTGCAGCGCGGCGATCGATTAGAGCAATTCCAGGAAAAGTGTGAAACGGTTTTCCGTCCGGAATTGCGTCAAAAACAACGAGAGCAATTCCAGGAAAAGTGTGAAACGGTTTTCCCGGGAAAAGCGCGTAGCGCTTTCCCTTAGGGAATTGCGTCAAAACAACGAAATAGAGCGGTTTTGCGTTCCGTGAAACGATGAACCGCTCGGGTCGTCAGGCGGTCTGCTTGAGCGCCGTCTCGGCGTCGCGCTTGATGCGCTTGACCATGGAGCGAAGGCCGTTGGCGCGCTGCGGCGAAAGATGTTCGTCGAGGCCGAGCTCTTTCAATGTTGCTTCCGCGTCGGTCTTCTGGATCTCGCTGGCGGCCCTGCCGGAAAACAGCGCCAGCATGATCGCGACCAGCCCGCGCACGATATGGGCGTCCGAATCGCCGGTGAAGGTGATGGCCGGATCGGCTCCAGGTCCGCGTTCGGTGGTCAACCAGACCTGGCTGACGCAGCCCGGCACCTTGTTGGCCGCGTTGCGCTCATCGTCCGGAAATGGCGGCAGCGCCTCGCCGAGTTCGATGACGTAACGATAGCGGTCTTCCCATTCCTCGAGGAACGAGAAATCGTCGCGGATCGTCTGGATCGTGGTCGTCATGCTCACGATATAGTCACGCGACAGCGCCGCGTCACGGAAAAAACAAGGACACCGCGGGCGTCGAGAGGGCAGACAGCCCGCGGTGCGCCGTCGAGACGGCTTAATTCTGCGCCGGCAGGTTGACTGTCTCGGGCAAGACGATTTCCTCCGGCACGCTGCCGGTCATCGTCGACGTGTCAGGGCCAGCGGCGGACTTGTCGTCCAGCATCGCGGCCGCGATCTTGGCGGTCTCCTTGGCGCGGGCGGTGATGGTGTGCATCGCCGACTTGCCGGTTTCGCAGACGTCGGGTTTGCGTTCGCAAATGCCGGCGATGTCGCCAACCGCCTCACGCGCTGCAAACAGGGCTTGGATCGGCCCGACGCTCTCGCGGCCCGATTCGTCGGGACCGACAGTCAGTGGCAGCGCCAGCAGCACCAGCGAGAACCAGAAAGCCATTCTTATCAGGAAGACCATTCCCTTGCCCTCTCGTCGTGACCGGATCATGCATCCATATGGCATGACCTCTTTTGTAGGCAGGATGTTGGCACACAGGCGCAAAGGACGGCTTGCAGGTTCGCCGAGAATTTTCCTCAAATTTTAGGCGAATTCGAAACGAACCGTTGTGCAATCAGTTTGTTTCAAATCCGAACGATTTTCCTTAACGCTGGATAACCATCTATCTGCCTGCTTTTCCTGCATTTTTCGTGAAGCCCGGGAGTCCTGGCGCTGCGTGGATCCACCCCATACGCGCCGGCGGCGGATAACCCTCCGTTTACTATGGCTGCATTTGCCCGGGCTTTCGGCTGCCGGCATCCCAATATTTGCCGCAGGCCGGGTCTTGGTCGGCGCTGCCTTATCCATTCCTTAAACGCTGGATGCGAGTTTCAGAGCCAACCAAAACAATCTGCAAAAGCAGAGCTGTCCACGACGAGTACGGGTGCGTTGAGTTGAGTTCGATCAAGGCCAGATACGTTGAATTGCCTGGCGCGATGGCAGCTGGTTGCGAACGTATGGTGCATCCGTCCATCCTTGGGCGGAACGACCGCGAGCGCCAGCGCCGCTTCATCGGCGTCATGCTGGCGGCTCCTTTCTTTGCCGCCGGTGCCGCGGTCACGCTGGTCACGTCGGGCATGGGCGCCGCCGTCACCGTGGCCGCCATCTTCGCGGCCTTTGGCCTGTGCTGGTTCGTCGCCTTGCTGGTGGCGGCGACCGGCAAGATGGCCATGGCTGCTCGGGTCGCCCTGGCGATGGCGGGTATTGCGCTCGGCAGTCTCATCGCCGCCGCCGGTGGGCTGAGCTCTCCTGTCGCCATGCTCGTTGTGGCGCTGCCGTTCGAAGCCTGGTGGATCGGCGCCTCGCGGCGTGCGGCACTGTGGGGAGCCGTGTCGGCCGCTGTCGCCATCCTGGCTCAGCCTCTGGCCGGAATTCTGTTCCCGTTCGCCGGAGCGCAGATTGCGGCATGGCACTGGCTGGTGCCGTTGGCCTGGGCGCTCACGCTGATCCCACGCGCGTCGGCGTTTCAAAACACGACCGGTGCGGCCGATGTCGCCGACACGGCCGACCGTCTTGAAGACATCATCGATGCGGTGGTCTTGCGCGTCGCCCGCCATGGCGAGGTTCTGGACGCTTCGGCAAAGGCGCGCACGCTTTTGAAGCTGCCGCCCGAACTGCTGTCCGGAAACGGCTTCTTCGATCGCGTCCATCTGTCGGATCGTGTCTCCTATCTCAGCGCACTGGCCGACATGCGCGATGGCGCGCTGTCGCGCCGGCTCGAATTGCGCATCCGGCTGCCCCAGAACGGCCACGGCCAGTCAGCCGACAATTATCGGCCGTTCTCGCTCGATCTGGTGCGAGGTGAAGAACAGGGCGACGTCTTCACGCTTGTCCTGCGCGAGAATGACGACATTGCCCGGCTGCGCGAAAATCTCGCGGCGGCCAATGAGGCGGCCGCATCCGCCGAGGTGGCCAAGGGGCGCTTCCTGGCGGTGGTCAGCCATGAACTGCGCACGCCGTTGAATGCCATCATCGGCTTCTCGGACATGCTGCTGCACGAGATGTTCGGCGCTTTCAAGGATCCGCGCCAGAAGGAGTACGTCGGCCTGGTGAGGGATTCGGGCCAGCATCTGCTGGCCGTCGTGACCTCGATACTCGACGTGTCCCGGATCGAGTCGGGCGTCTATGCGACCGAACCGGAGCCGTTCCGGTTCGTGGAAGCGGTCGACATGTGCCAGTCCATGCTGCGGCTGCAGGCGCAGGCGAAGAACATCGATCTGCAGACGCAGATCGCGCCGGACGCCGGCGACATCAATGCCGATCGGCGTGCCGTGCAGCAGATGCTCATAAACCTGGTCTCCAATGCGATCAAGTTCACCCCCGATGGCGGCGATGTGGTCGTCGGCGCCAAGCGGATCGGTTCGCGTCTGCATTTCTGGGTCAGGGACACCGGCATCGGCATCGCCGAGGAGGATTTTGCCAATCTCGGCAAGCCCTTCATGCAGATCCAGAACGACTATACGCGCCGGTTCGAGGGGACTGGCCTCGGCCTTTCGCTGGTCAAGGGCCTGGTGGCGCTGCACGAAGGCACGATGTCCATCGAAAGCATGCCGGGTGAGGGCACCACGGTGACCATCAGCCTGCCGGTGAACGGACCGAAGGGACATCAGGCGGAGAAGGCCGGAGTGCTGACGATGCCGGTGGCCATGGCGAAAGGGGACAGAAATGGCTCGCTCCGCAAAACAGCCTAAGGCGGTCAAGCGCCGCAGCAGTGCCTTTCAGGACGGCGCCGTCGCCGTCGGCGGCATGATCTCGCGCAATCCCGTCCTGGTGGGCGGGTCGACGGCATTCCTGGTGACGCTGTTTTACGTTTCCGCCAATGCCTTGTGGTACCAGCCTTTCCCGCATGCCGGCGCGTTCTTCGCGACCCGCAGCATCCAGGGCTTTCCGCACACGGCGTCCGACGAACCGGAGACGACGTTCAACATCGTGCGGCCATCCGGCGCGCCGGCACCGATCAAGGGCGATCCGGTGGTCGAGCAGGTGCAGGGCATTCTGAAGGATCTCGATTTCTACTCCGGAACGGTCGATGGCATTTCCGGGCCCAACACGCGCAAGGCCATCCAGGCCTATCAGCAGAAGGTCGGGCTCGACGCGTCCGGCGAGATCGACGCGCTTCTGCTGGACCAATTGGGCGCAACGCCGAAAACCGCGGCCGTCATACCGAAACCGCAGCCGCGCCCGGATATGCCGGCCGCCGTTCCGGTGTCGTTGCAGACGAATTCCGGGCAGGCGAATGCCGACCAGACTACCCCGACGCAGGGACCCGACGCCCGCATCGTGAAGATCCAGGCCGGGCTCAAGGCATTCGGCAATGACGACATGCAGTTGGACGGCGTCGTCGGCACGCGCACCAAGGCGGCGATCAAGGAATTCCAGTCGCTGTTCGGACTGCCGCAGACTGGCGAGCCCGATGAGCTCGTTTACGTCAAGATGCGCGAGATCGGCCTGACCAACTGAGGGCTGAGACGACGGCTCGCCGAGCGGCGGAAATATCGATAGATAGCCCGCGTGCCTAAAGCGCGTCGCGCCCGCAACGGAATCATGCGACGCGCTTTAGGCTTTGTTTTCATGCATGTCGTTGTCCCAAAGCCGGGACCACTTTTGGGCGACATGCATTAGCGGAGTTCTCTCATGCGCGTCACATCGGATCTGTGGGTCTCGGCCCTGTTGCGCCGGGTTTTTGGCGCCGGCGGATTTGCCGCCGTGGTCAAGCGCGGCGCCACCGAAGCCGGCGCTGTCTTCGTGCTGGCGCGAGGCAGGTCGGGAGACATTGCCCTGTTCGGGCCGGCACCGCAGACAAGCTACGATTCGGCGAAGCCCGACGATCGCTTCTTCAGCCTTCTCGGCGCCGGCGATGATGCCGCCGTGCTCGAAGCGCGGCTGGAACGGGAAAAGAAATTCGATCCCGACATCTGGGTGGTCGAGATCGAGGCCGGTGCCGTCTCCGTCGAGGAGCTTATTTCCGTGAAGACGCCCTGAGGCCGGACGAAGCCGCCGCATCGTCGCTGTTCGATACCGTGCGGGCATCGCTGTTTGCAGGTGCCGCGTCGCGAACCACTTTTGAAAGGGTCTCGGCTTTCCAGAGCCGCACCTTGTCTTGAGCCGCATCGCGATGCAGCAGGCGGTAGCGGTCGAGGAAGGTGCGGATGGCCTGCGGATGCGGGAACTGGCTGGGATAGACCGCAACCGTGATCAGGAACGCCCGGTCCTCATTGAGGTCGAGCGAGCGAAGTGCTGCAAGCAGCGAGGCATAATTCTGGTTGGCGGTGAGCGATCGCGCGATCGAGAAATCGATATCGAGCGCATCGGCGAGCGCGGTCTGGAAGAACGCCGCGTTTCCGGTCAGCGCCGTCTCGCGCAGTTTGACATAGGTGTCCGCGCCCGTGAAAGGATCGGTCGCCGCGGCCTCGTCGCCGGTGCGCATCATGGAGCGCAGCCTGCGCCGTGCATTTTCGGCGGCAATGCCGGCCGCTCGTTCTCTCGCGGGCTCTTCGGAGGCGGCTTCCGTGCTCACCGGTGCAATCTTGTCCGCTGTGATGGGGTTCGCGTCCGGCTCCCGCACCCGTACCAGGGTTGGCCTTTCGAGCGCCCTGATCAGATCGGCGATGGTCGGGTTCAAGTCCTTGCGGCGCGCAATGGCGCGTGCATGCGGCAGGCCGTGCCGCCCGATCAGCGCGATGAGGTCGATGTCGCTGACCGCGCGGGAGCGGATGAGCAGGGGCGCGGCAATGTCGACCGGTTCCTCGCAAAGGCGGCGCACCAATGCGGCGGGGGCATATTCGCATTCGGACAGGGCGGCTGCCACGTAACGGCGCGACTCGACGGACACATTGTCGAACAGCGGAAGCGTCAGGTCTTCGAGCTGGCCGATCTCGCGGCGTGACGGGCGGGTGAGCGAGCAGAACGCCGACACCGCGGCGCGGAACAGCCTTTCAGCCTTTCCCGAGTCCGTCCGTACCGCGATTTGCCTGAAGTCCGAAGATGACACGAAGGATACGCCCGTACTCGACACAATCTCAACCACGCTCACCGGGACTGTGTCGGTTTCGCGTTTGCCTCGGGTCAGAACGTCCTGACCTCTAGACAAAGATCAAGTTAGCGACGATCCGTTAGCGCTCCGTTAACCCTCTGCCGTCCTTAATGATATTTGGAGGCGTTGCGTTGTGCTCCGGGGAAACCGAGAGGAATGCGCGAATCATGGGCATGGTACTGTCTTTCGTGCCGCGTACGGCACCAAGCAATCGGACAAAGCAAACCGCCGAAATTCCGGCGGCGGTGATCATCTTTCCCGGCATCCGCTATGAGCGATCTCACGCCGGCGAAGTGCGGCCGGGTGATCCCGACAAGCCGGGATCACCACGGACGCCGCCGGCGCCGCACCACTGAGTTTAGGCAGCCGCGGACCATTGGTCCGAGATCATGTCTAGAAGTCCTGCAACTCGCAGGAACTCTTTTCGAGGAAGCTTGATACGATCGGCTTCCAGCTGTCATCGGGCACGAAGGTGCGGATGACGAAGATGCCTTCCTCGATCGGCGCCTCGACAAAGATTGCTCCCTGAAGATCCTCGGGAAGATCCTTGCGCACGTCGATCATCTGCGCCGGTGTCAGCACGACGGCATCCAGCACGCCGTCGTTCGCGGTGTGGTCGTTGAAGGAATAGATGTTGTGGCCGCTGCGGTCATAGACCGACACCGACCAGAACGGCACATGTCCCGGCGCCTTGATGCGGACCAGTCCTTCGCCCAGGTCGAACCGGCATGCCGTGGCGTAAAACAACGGGTCGACGGATTTCACCACTGGCGCGCCACCGGCCTCGGCATCGAGGCGGGTCATCCTGTAGAGGTCCGAGGCCGTGGACAGCCGTGACCAGGCGTCGCGTTCGGAAAATTCAGGCACCAGAAGCAGCACGACGATGTGGACGATGCCGGCGCCGAGCAAGCCGAGCAGGACAGCATGCAGAAGCTTGCGCAACGTCGCATAAGAGCTACGCATTGCAGCCGACCTTCAGGATCCGCGGCAGCGAAACGTCAGACAGGCCGGTGCTGCTGGCGATCGGCGTGTCGTAGAATGTCAGCACGAAATACATCCTGCCGAAGCCGCCGGTCAGCAGCCAGTTGCCCGGCATCGGGTGATCGCTGGCGGAAATGATGACAGAATTGTCGGGTTGTCGTACCACCCCGTAGGATTGCAGCGCCGCAAGCCGTGGTTTGCCGGTTTCGACCACGCCGAGCGACTGATCGGCGGCATAGAGCGTCCAGAACCGTGCCGTCGGAAATCCACCTTCGATCGTGTAGGTGCATTCGCGCTTGAGTTCGCCCCCGCCGCTGTCGCGCTCGGCGACGAAGGACAGCCCTTCGGCTCGGCCGAGCGCAAGCACGCCCTCGCGTGCCACGCGGGCCTTCGAATAGGGGTCGGCGGCTGGCGTGCCGATATCGGGAAAGGCCGTCCATTGGCCGATCCGGATGGCGCCGACACCATCCTGGGCCTTCAGCGCATACCAGACGCTGCCGCCACCGCCGCCGATGGCTATGACAAGCGAAAGCAGCGTCAGGAGTGCATTCTTGAGCATGAAGGGCCGGGGACACGAAGAGTTGCCGCTCGGGGATATCGCGGCGTGGGGTCCTGTGGCAAGCGGGCCGATGGATTTGCCCGATCAGGCCAGTCGGAAAGAATCACAATACCGACAGCGTTTCCGGCGGTTGAGGCGGATCGAGGGCTGGCGCTGACTGGAACTGCTTGGTCATGTCCCTCAACGTCTGCGTGGTCCGGCTGGACAACACCGGCGGCCGTTCGGCCGCGGCATCGGCTGCCGCCTGTTCGTCGCTCTTCTTCTGCGCTTCCCCGGCCTTGGCTGCGATCTCTTCGTCGACGAAAGGTTTGTCGATGCCGGGGATCGGCTTGAGGTCAATGTTTTGATGGGCATAGACCATGAGACGCTGCCAAACCATCGCCGGCAGCGAGCCGCCTGTCATGTTCTTGGTCGGCGTGAAATCATCGTTGCCCAGCCACACGGCCGCCGTGTAGTTGCCGGTGAAACCGACAAACCAGGCGTCGCGGTAGGATTGCGTCGTGCCGGTCTTGCCGGCGACGACGATGTTGGGAATTTGCGCACGGCGCGCCGTGCCCATCACCGGCACCGCCGCCAGCATGGTGTTCATGGATTTGAGCGCCTGCTCGGACAGCACCCGGTGCGGCGGTGGCGCATCCTTGGCGAAATCATAAACCACCTCGCCGGTGCGGGTGACGAGTTGCGTGATGCCGTGCCGGGAGCCGACGAAGCCGTCCTGGGCGAACACGCTGTAGCCCGTTGCCTGATCCATCACGGTCATGCCGGAGGTGCCAAGCACCATCGTCTTGTGCGCTTCGAGCGGCGATTCCACGCCCATCGCCTCGGCCATTGCCTTGATCGGCGGGATGCCGAGATAGTCCTTGGCCAGTCGCACCGGCACGGTGTTGATCGACTTGGCCATCGCCACGATCAGCGTGACGTTGCCCGCCGATCCACCGCTGTAATTGTGCGGCGACCAGGTGCCCCAGCTGATCGGGCCACCGGAAATGATGGAGTCGGGCGTGAAGCCGTGCTCCATCGCCGTTGCATAGACATAGGGCTTGAACGACGAACCGGTCTGGCGCAGCGCCTTGGTGGCGCGGTTGAACTGGCTGGCGCCATAGTCGCGGCCGCCGACGATGGCTCTGACGGCGCCGTTGGTCTCGATGACGACGACAGCACCCTCGGTGACGTTATACTCCTTGCCGAACTGGCGCAGGTGGAATTCGACCGATTCTTCCGCCGCCTTCTGGATGTTGGCGTCGAAGGTGGTGTGAGCGACAAGCGAGTGCTGGCCCGGCTTGGCGATCTTCTTGACCTCGTCGAACGCCCAGTCGAGGTAATAATCCGGGCTTTTCTGTTCGCCGCGATCGACGACATCGGCAGGGTGCAGCCTTGCCTGCAGGACCTGACCCTCGGTCATGAAACCGGCGTCGACAAGGTTGGACAGCACCACATTGGCGCGCGCGCGCGCCGCCGGCAGGTTGATGTGCGGCGCATATTTGGTCGGCGCCTTGAACAGACCGGCCAGCATCGCCGCCTCGGCGAGGTTCAGGTCCTTGACGCTCTTGCCGAAATAGAAGTCGGCGGCCGCCTCGATGCCGAACGTGCCGCCGCCCATATAGGCGCGGTCGAGATAGAGCTGCAGGATTTCCTTCTTCGACAGATTGGCCTCGAGCCACAGCGACAGGAAGGCTTCCTTGATCTTGCGCTCCAGTGTGCGCTCATTGGTGAGGAACAGGTTCTTGGCCAGTTGCTGGGTGATGCTGGAGCCGCCCTGGACGACGGAATTGGCCCGTACATTCTCGAAGATAGCACGTGAAAGGCCAAGCACGTCGATGCCGTAGTGATCGAAGAAGCGGCGATCCTCGGTGGCGAGCACCGCCTTGATGACGTGATCGGGCATTTCGTCGACCGGCACCGAATCGCGCTGGATGATGCCGCGCTGGCCGATCTCGTTGCCGTAGCGGTCGAGGAAGGTGACGGCGAAGTCGCCCTGCGCGCGCCAGTCGCCAGCCGTATCCTGGAAAGCCGGAATGGCCAGCGCCAGCATCACCACAATGCCGCCGGCGCCCAGGGTAAAACCTTCGCTCAACAGTTCGATGATGCCACGGCGCCAGCCGTTGACCCGGAAGCGCCGCGAGAAGATCGTCGCGGCTTCCCAGAACTGCCGTGCCTTGAAACCGATCTCGTAGAGCGAGGAATCGAGCCATGCGTCGAGCGCCAGCAGCCAGGCGGCGATCGGACCTCTTCTCTTGCGCGGTTCAGGACTGGCCATTCGGAAATCCGGCTCGGCTGTGGCGTGACCTGAAAACCGCAAGCCGGCAATTTCAGGGCGGCGCCCTGTCCCGACTATTCATCCATTTTGTGGACGCTCACAAGGGCAGCGAGGACACAGCTGCAAGGTTTGTTGGCGCAAGGGCAGGGGGCAAGCGTGAAAGGCAACTCTGTCGCGCGCCCAGAGAAAGGTAAATTGTTGAAGGCAAGCAGACATAACGTTTCTTCAATCAAGGCAAATTATATGTTTGGTGAGCTAAAAATTGCAGCGAAAGAAAGTAGTATGAAACGCCTGTTTTTTATCTGCTCCATATCCTCCTTGCTGTTCCTGTCCGTGAGCCGAGCATTCGCGTTCAATTTCGGATTGATGAGAGTGCCGGACTGGATGGATTCTTATATTGGTGTGCTCTTTGTCATCACCTGCATTTTCTGGCTTGGCCTGGCGGCGACGAAACCGAGTGGCGTTCCGTTCAAGCAGCTTGCAAACGTCAAGATCTCGCCGCTAGCGAAGTTCTTCCGCATCGGCCTGCTCATCGCCTTCACCATCCTGATGGTCATCTTTTTCGCCGGGATGGGGCTCAGACGATACGCTGAGATGACGGGCGCAGCGTAAAGCCGCGCGCCGATTTTGTCAGTCAACGTGGGATAGTTGGTGCCCCGCCAACCGCTGCCCTCAGGCCGGTTCGCGCTTCAACGCCTGGGCCATGCAGTGGATGCCGCCGCCGGTCTTCGAGATCTCGCTCATGTCGACCGCCGCGACCTCGAAACCGCGCGCCCTGAGCTGCCCGATCAGCGTCTGGCTGGAGGTCGGCGCGATCACCCGGTCCTTGCCCAGCGACATGAAGTTGCAGCCGAGCGCCATCGTATCCTGGAACGGCACGTCGATGATCTCGTGCCCCTTGCCCTTCAGCCAGTCGACAATGCCGGGTTCGGTGCAGGCGAGGCAGACAGCGGTGAGTTTTTCGGCGATCGGCACCACCATCAGGTCGATATGGACATAATACTCGTCGATGAAGGCGATGCGGGTTTCCCAACCTTCCTTGTCGAACCAGGCCTGCACCTGCCGGGCGCCTTCCTCCTGCGTGCGAGCGCCGCCGCAGCCGATCAATACGACGCCATCCTCGATGACGTTGAAGTCGCCGCCCTCGAAAGTGCCTGCCGTGACCATGTCGTAGATCGGGATGCCGAGTTTTTCGTAGGTGCGGATGGCGGCGTAGTTCTCGCCGCGCCGCCACCAGTTGGCCATCGCGGTGATGAAGGCGCCGTAAGGCGTCATGACACTGGAATCGCGGGAATAGACCTGCATCGGCAGTTCCGGTGTCGACTCGTGCCAGTGGATGTTGACGCCGAAATGCTCGTAGGCGGCGACCAGGTCCTTGTGCTGCGCCTGCGCGATCTGGACGTTGCAAGGCGCCTCGCGCAGATGCTTGCGCGACAGCGAGCTGGTCGACAAATGCCGCAGGAAATTGGGCGAGCCAAGCAGCACGTCGGTCAAGACATCGGTCTCGTTGGCAAAACCCCAGGCGGTTAGCGGCTTGGTGCCGCCGGCCGGGTTGCGGCGCTGCAGCGAAAACGGCTCGGCGACGATGCGGTCGTGAACGGTCATGGGGTTCTCCTCGTGAGGCAACTTGGTTGATCATGTGGCTTTGGGATTGCCCGGTATGCACCAGTCCGGTCCGCGCGGGGTGGTGACATATTCCGGCCAACGAAATCCAATCGGCGGTTCGTAGTCGCAGAGCGGCGCGATCCAGTTCGAGCCGCCGATTCCACCGCCGGTGCGGGCGACGAATTCATTCATCGCCGCATCGCGGGCCGTCTGGTCCTCCAGCAGGCGAAGGGCGGCGAGCGCGATGGTCTTCGACGCGCAGATGACCATCGGGTCGATGGTGGCAGGAATGCCGCCCAGCGCATTCATTACCCATGACGGATAGGGGTAGCCGGTTTCCGAGCGTAGCGCCGGGCGGGCGACATAGAAGCGCGCAGTCGGCGTATGCCAGCTCATGTCGGTGTAGTCGTCGGAGGTCGAATTCACCTGCGAGGGCGGCAGATCACGGCGCAGGATCGCTTCCGCCGCCTGCGGCTCGATCAGGCGCTCCAGTTCTTCGATGAACGGCTCGTCACTCGCCATGCGCCCGGCATTGACCTGTATGTAGCGCGCGATTGCCTTGGCGTCCTCGTCCCAGCGCGGCGGCCCGACGGTCGACAGCGCTTCATAGGCGATTTCGGCCATGGCGTGATTGGCCAGCCCCGGCCGCGACTTCGACACCCAATGCCGCTCATGGCGGCAGCCGCTCATGCCGGCAGCGGCCTCGGCGTTGCGGTCGAGCACGGCGGTGACCTGCTCGGCCATCGCCAGCGTCGGCACGCGGATCATGTACTGGATCTCGGCCAGCCCCGCCGGCAGATTGTCGGCGGTCGCCTGGCCGGCCGTGAGGATCGCCTCGCTGATCGACCAGCCGCCCTGGTGCGGCAGCATGGAATCGCGCAGCGCCTTGGACGCCATGTACATCATCATGAGCGCGTCGTTGGCGCCGGGCGCGCGCACCGCCGAATGCGCCTGCGGAATGGGCGCTGCGCCGGTGGCCGCCCGCGCCCAGCGCTCCGGTTGGTCGCAGATGAAGCGATAGATCATCGCGTAAGCCGCGCCGCAATGCGTGTCCCAGCGTGCTGTGTTGCAGAGCGGCAGCATGTAGAATGGATGGAAGGAGATCATGCCGGCAAGGCCGTCATAATAGCCCTTGGCGGCATGGATCGGCTTTGACCCGCGCACCTTTTCCGCCGGCTCGCCGGTAAAGCGCAGTGTGCCTGATATGCCGTGGCGCTGCATCGCCGCCTTGGTCGCCAGCAGCCCGCCGAGGCTCGAAATGCCCAGCCCGGAATGCGGGTCGGTATGACCACCGGCATGTTCGGAGAGGCCTGGGCGCGGACGCTTGACCGTCGCAGCATCCTGGCAATTGCCCGGTACCGCGTCGTATTCGGCGTACATGCCGATGGTCGGGCCGGGACCGTTGGTCCAATGGGCACAGAAGGCGGTCGGCATGCCGCCGGAACCTTCTTCGACGGAAAAGCCTTCGCGCTTCAGCCGCTCCACGTACCAGGCGGCGGATTGATATTCGCGCCATGCGGTCTCGCCGAAGTCGAAAATGGTGCGTGTCCACGCCGACAGCAACGGCTGGATGTCGTCGAGACAGGCAAGGGCGGTTGCTTGCGCCGAGGTGGCCACCGGTTTCTCCATGGACGAGAACAAAGCAGTGAAGCGGTTCGCCAAAAAGTGATATGTTTTCCCGGCTCATGCAAATTCGGTTCACCTGAGGCCTCTTGCGCATACCATCCACCCAAGCGCTGCGCGCGCTCGACAGCTTCGCTCGCCACGGCAGCGTCTGGCGCGCCGCCGACGAACTGCACCTGACCCGGAGCGCGGTGAGCCATCAACTGCGCCTGCTTGAACGCGACCTTGGCTTCGATCTGCTCGAACGCATCGGCAAGGGCGTGGCACTGACGCCACGGGGCCAGCGCTACGCCAGCGACGTGCGCAAGGCGCTGACCGTGCTGGGCGATGCGGTGACGCGCCATGCCGGCACCGGTGTCGGCGGCTCGTTCAGCATCAGCTGCACGCCGGGCTTTGCCTCGCTGTTCCTGTGCACCCATATCGGCGAGTTCAGGCAGATGTACCCGGACGTCGCGCTGCGCATCCTGACGCCGCGGCGGCTGGATGATGTCAGCAACGCCGACGCCGATGCCTTCATCGCCTTTGGCGTTGGCAATTGGCCGAACCGGGCCGCCGAACTGTTGTGCGAGATTTCCTTTACACCGCTCTGCAGTCCGACGCTCCTCAACAAGGTCGGCGGATTCTCCAAGCCCGCCGATGTGCTGCGCGCCAATCTCCTGCATCTCGGCGACACCGAGGACTGGGCCCGCTGGCTGGCGCTGTCCAAGGTCGAGAACCCCGACCCGGAAGGCGGTATCTTCTTTTCCGACATGAATCTTGTCTTCTCGGCCGCGATCGCCGGCCAGGGCATGGCCATGGGCGACGAACTGACCAGCGGCAAGGCACTGGCCGAAGGCAGGCTCGTGCGTCCCTTCGACATCGCGATCAAATCGCCGCGCTCCTACTTCCTCGTCTCCGAACACGCCAAGGCGACGCATCCGGTGCTTGACGCGTTTGCCGGATGGCTGCGATCGAAACTCGCGGAGAGCAATGCCAAGGGCATGGCCGACCACGGACGCCACCGATTGGACAGATGAATGGAATTTGCCGATCCGGCGAAAACTATTTGGTTGCGGTGAGGCCGCACGCTGCCCTACGATTTCTCCTGGAATTGAGGAAACAGGCAGGATGCAGCAACCCGGCCGGGCCGCAGAGATCAAGGCAATCGGAATCGGCAAGAGCTTCGGCTCGTTCCGTGCGCTGGACAATCTGACGCTCGATATTGGCCGTGGCGAGTTCCTGACCCTGCTTGGGCCGTCTGGTTCGGGCAAGACCACCTTCCTGATGATCCTGGCCGGCTTCGTGCAGCCGACCGAGGGCCGGCTGTTCAGCGATGGCGTCGACATCACCGAACGACCGGCCGAACAGCGCGCGGCCGGCATGGTGTTCCAGGGTTACGCGCTGTTCCCGCATATGAGCGTCGAAGCCAACATCGCCTTCCCACTCAAGGTGCGCAAGAAGTCGGCGGCCGACATCAAGCGCCGTGTCGGCGAGATGATCGAACGCGTAGGCCTCAAGGGCCACGAGAAAAAACTGCCGGCGCAGCTATCAGGCGGTCAGCAGCAGCGCGTGGCGCTTGCCCGCGCGCTGGTGTTCGAGCCGGGCGTGCTGTTGCTCGACGAGCCGTTTTCCGCGCTCGACAAGGGTCTGCGCGGCCAGATGCAGGCCGAGATGAAGCGGCTGCACCAGGAGACCGGCACCACCTTCGTCTTCGTCACTCACGACCAGAGCGAGGCGCTGGCGCTGTCGTCGCGCGTCGCCATCTTTAATCATGGCAAACTGCTGCAGGTCGGAGCGCCCGACGAGGTCTACGACAGGCCGGACAACCGCTTCGTCGCCGAGTTCCTCGGCGAGATCAACATGCTGCCGCTGAAGGGGGTGCGCCCGGCCGACAATGGCTCGACCGGCCTCTGCGAAGACCGTGCGGTCAGCATGCGCTGCAAGGCTGAGACGGTGCGCGGCGATGCAATCCTGGCGATCCGACCTGAATACATGTCGATATCAGGCGAGGCGGCAGCCGGCGAGAACGGCATCGCCGCGACCGCGACCAACTCCACCTATCTCGGCGCGGCAACGCGGCTTGACCTGACGACGCGGCAAGGCGCGAAGGTCACGGTCTCGGTGCCGAACGAGATAGCCGCCGCCGCTCTCAGCAAGGGCAACTCCGTCTGGCTCACCTGGCCAGCGGAAAAGGGATTCCTCCTTCCGCATGGAGGACAATGACGAACGGTGCGGCGAGATATCAGCGCCACCGCTTTCCGGTACTATCAACGACAAAAAAGGGGAACTGACATGACAAATGACACCAAAAAACAAGCCATCGAAGGCCTGTCCACCAGGGCAGGTCGCGGCGAGATCTCGCGCCGGCAATTCGCGCAGCTGGCGGCAATCGTGCTGGCCGGCACGCCGATGCTGCTGCGCTCGACCGGAGCCTTTGCCGCGGCGAAGGAACTGGTGCTGGTCAACTGGGGCGGCGACGCCATCACCGCCTATGATGCCGCCTATGGCCAGGCCTTCACCAAGGACACCGGCATCACCGTCAAGATGGACGGCTCCGGACCTACCGAAGGCGCGATCGCCGCGCAGTTCAAGAGCGGCGCGCCGACCTGGGATCTCGTCGACGTCGACCCGTTCTCGGCCATCACGCTCGGCGCGCAAGGCGCGCTCGAGCCGATCGACTATTCGGTCGTCGACAAGAAGAAGATGCGCGAAGGCTTTGGCTGGGAGTATGCCGCCTCGACGTATTTCTTCTCCTATGTCATCGCCTATGATTCCGAGAAATACGGCAAGGACGCGCCGACCGGCATGGCTGATTTCTTCGACGTGAAGAAATTCCCCGGCAAGCGCTCGCTCTACAAATGGGGCGTGTCGAGCTGGGAGGCAGCCCTTCTGGCCGATGGCATCGCGCCCGCCTCGCTCTATCCGCTCGATCTGAAGCGCGCGCATGACAAGATCGCCGCCTTCAAGGAGAACGTCGTTGCCTATTGGGGCGGCGGTGCCGAGAGCCAGAGCGTGCTGCTCAATGGCGAGGCCTCGATGGCGATCGTCTGGTCGACCCGCGCTTCGCTGATCGAGCAGGATTCCGGCGGCAAGATCAAGTTCATCTGGGACCAGGGACTGATTTCGCCCGGAGCGCTCGCCGTGCTCAAGGGCAATCCCGGCGGCAAGGACGCGGCCATGAAGTTCATCGCCAGTGCCCAGGATCCGCAAAAGCAGCTGGTCATGTTCGACAAGCTCGGCCAGGGCCCCGCAAACCCGGCCGCCGACGCGCTGATCCCCGCCGACAAGAAGCGCATCAATCCGGTCGATCCCGAGAACATGAAAAAGCAGATCGCGCTCGATATGGACTGGTACGCCAAGAACTACGGGGCCGCGCTCGACGAATACACCAAGATCATCTCCGCCTGACCGAGGCAGGGATAATCGAACCGAATGAGGGCATATCTCTCCGACAGGATGGGCGCGGCGCTGTTGATGGCGCCGCTGCTCCTGTTTCTTGTCCTGGCCTATGCCTGGCCGTTCCTCGGCGTCGTCAAATGGAGCTTTACGCTGCCGACGCCCGGGCTCGGCCAGTATGAGGCGCTGCTCACGGACGATCTGGTGCAGTCGGTGTTCATCCGCACGCTGCGCATCGCGGCGGTCGTCACCGTGGTTTCGGTGGCCGCTGCCTATGCCATCACCGTCGTCTGGGTGCGCGGAACCCCGGTGCAACGGGTGATCGCCGAATTCTGCATCCTGGTGCCGTTCTGGATCTCGGTGCTGACCCGTGCCTTCGGCTGGGTGGCGCTATTGTCCAATCGCGGCCTGATCAACACCTGGTTGCAGGCGATCGGCTTTATTTCCGAACCGCTGGCGCTGGTGCGCAACGAATTCGGCGTCATCGTCGGCATGACGCATTTCCTCATTCCTTTTGCCGTCTTTCCGCTGGCGTCTTCCATGCGCAGCCTTGACGACCGCGTGCTGCTGGCCGCGCGCGGGCTCGGCTCCAGCCGCATGCGCACCTTCTGGTCGGTCTTCGTGCCGATGACGCGCTCAGGGATCATCGGTGCTGCCCTCATCGTCTTCGTGTTTTCGCTGGGCTTCTTCGTGACGCCGGCGATCCTCGGCGGCGGCCGCAGCGTCATGGTCGCCGAGCTGATCTATCTCAGGATCTTCCAGAGCCCGGACTGGGGGCTGGGCGCGGCGATCAGCGTCGTGCTGGTGCTGTTCGTCGGCGCGCTGATGGCGCTCTTGTTCCGCTATGTCAGACCGAAGCAATTGATCTGATGCCGACCTACCGCCCCGGTCCCGTCTCCCTGATCATCGCAGCCTTCGTGGCGCTGTTCCTGCTGATGCCGTTGCTCGCCGTCATCCCGGTGTCGCTGACGCCGAGCCGTATGCTGGCGATGCCATCCGGCGAACTGTCGCTGCGCCACTACAGGGCGCTGATCGAGGATCCGCGCTGGATCGACTCGATCCTGCTCAGCATCCGCATCGGCTTCGTCAGCAGCGCCTTTTCCACCGTGCTGGCGCTGTGCTTCAGCCTCGGCGTGTGGATGTTTCAGCCGCGCTTCACCGCGGCACTCGTCGGTTTTGTGCTGCTGCCCATGGTCGTGCCGCCGGTGGTCTCGGCCATCACGATCTACTTTCTGCTCACCTCGATCTCCGGCTTCAGCTCGTTCTTCGGCTATGACACCTGGCTGGGTGTCGCCATGGCGCATTCGGTGATGACGGTGCCCTTCGCCACCGTGCTGATGCTGGTCTCGCTCAGCCAGCTCGACCGGCGCATCGACCTTGCCGCGCGTGGCCTTGGCGCCTCGGTCTGGGAGCGCGCCACCCGGATCATCATGCCCAACATCAAGTTCGGCATCATCACCGCGGCACTTCTCTCCTTTGTGCTGTCCTGGGAAGAAATCGGCGTCACGCTGTTCATCACCTCGGTCAACGCCATCACGCTGCCCAGGCTGATGTGGATGGGCCTGCGCGACAACATCGATCCGGCGATCGCCGCCCTCTCGGTGATCCTGATCATCATCACGGTGCTGGTGCTTGCGCTTCGCAGTTTCGTGGTTAGGCTGCGCGGCGCCCGCTGATTGGCAAGCCGGGCAGAATCCGGATACCCTTGAGGGGTAGTCCTGGCACATGATCCGCAAGCCGCTACGGTGAGGGAAAACGATGACCGCGTCCGGCGATTTGCAGCAGGCATTGTTCCAGAGACTGAGAAGCGATGCATCGCTGTCGGCACTGCTGGGCGGCGCCGGACTGCTTGAGCAGGCAACCGACAATGCCGCCTTTCCCCACGTAACCTGCGGCCAGACCAGCGCCTTCGACTGGGACACTGGCGTCCAGAACGACGCCGATCAGCTGGTCACGCTGCATGTCTGGTCGAAGACCCACGACGAGGCCGAAACGCGTGCCATCATGGACAGCATTAAGGCGCGCCTCGCCGACGCGGTGCTGATCATCGGCCCGCGTGGACAGACACGCCTCGTGCAGGAATTCGCCGAGTCCCGCTATGACGAGGACCTGCTGGTGCATCACGGGTTGCTGCGTTTTCGCGCTATAACGCAGGAAAATGACTGATGCGCTTTCAATATGGTCCAAACGGGGTTTAGACTGATGCTTCCGGGATTTCGCCGGGTGGGCGGTGAAATCCGATCGGTTGTCTCGCGTTTCAGGGGTGTAGCGGACATGGTCTCGGTGGCGTTCACTGTTCATTTCACGTTCAGCACCGATGCGTTACAACGCCGACCATGAAAACGCTTCGCTCCCACTTCCGAACCGCGACACTGGCGCTCTGTGCTGCCGGGCTGTTTGCGTCGCAGGCGATGGCGACACCGGTCATCGCACCTGACGAGGGCGGCCCGATCGTATTGGCGGCGTCCGATTGCTACGCCATCGGCCAGCAAGTGGCCGAGCAGAATGGCGGAACGCTGGCCAAGGCCTCGCAATCGACACGCGGCGGCCAGCCGGTCTGCGTCATCGTCGTGCTCGTCCCGGGCAAGGACGGGCAGCGTCCGCGCCGTTCCGAAATCGTCGTTCCACAGAACTGACCCCTGCGGTTTCCCAGGCCGTCGGAATCGGCCTATATCTGCCCCTAGCTCTTCAACAGGTATCGATTTTCGCATGCGCGTACTCGTCGTCGAGGATGACAAGGATCTCAACCGGCAGATATCGGACGCGCTGGTCGATGCCGGCTATGTCGTTGACCGCGCCTTCGATGGCGAGGAGGGTCATTTCCTCGGCGACACCGAGCCTTACGACGCCGTCGTGCTCGACATTGGCCTGCCGCAGATGGACGGCATCAGCGTCGTCGAGCGCTGGCGTCGCGGCGGCCGCAAGATGCCGGTGCTGATCCTGACGGCGCGCGACCGCTGGAGCGACAAGGTCTCCGGCATCGACGCCGGCGCCGACGATTATGTCACCAAGCCGTTCCACATCGAGGAGGTGCTGGCGAGGCTCAGGGCACTGATCCGGCGCGCCGCCGGCCATGCCTCGTCCGAACTGACCTGCGGGCCGCTGCGCCTCGACACCAAGGCCTCGAAGGCCGATGTCGACGGCGTGCCGCTGAAACTGACCTCGCATGAATTTCGCCTGCTTGCCTATTTGATGCACCATATGGGCGAGGTGGTTTCGCGGACCGAACTGGTCGAACATCTCTACGACCAGGATTTCGACCGCGATTCCAACACCATCGAGGTCTTTGTCGGGCGGCTGCGCAAGAAGATGGGCATCGACATGATCGAAACCGTGCGCGGCATGGGCTACCGCATGCGTGAGCCGGAGGCGTAACTCGGAACCGCTCAAACAAACCGCAAGGACGCCGCTTTCGCTGCGTTTGTGGCCGCGTTCGCTGACGTTCCGCGTGATCGCCTTTTCCACGGTGTGGGCGATCGTGACCCTTGTCGTCATCTTCACCCTGATCACCACACTCTATCGCCAGGCCAGCGAGCGCGGCTTCGACAGCCTGCTTTCGGCGCATCTGTTCAACCTGATCGGTTCCATCGGCATCTCCGACAGCGGTGCGCTCACCGGCGCGCCCGACCTTGGCGACCTCCGGTTCTCGGAGCCGAATTCGGGCTGGTACTGGTCGGTTGAACCCGCTTCGGAAGGCGTGCACGGCGATCTTCATTCGTCGTCGATGACCAAGACGATCCCATCGCCTAGTGTCGCCGATGAGCCTTTCAATTCCAGTTTCCAGCGCAGCTATGCGGCCGAAGGCATCGATGGCGAGCAACTCGAAGTGTTCGAGAGCGAATTCGTTCTCGACTCCAAGAACCGCGCCGCGCGCTTCCGCGTCATGGGCAACCAGAGCGAACTCGAACAGGAGATCTCGACCTTCCAGCACCGCCTGCTGACTTATCTCAGCCTGTTCGGCGTCGGCATGATCGCCATCAACGCGATCGCCATCCTGCTCGGCCTGCAGCCGCTGCGCCGGGTCAGGAATGCGCTTGCCATGGTGCGCGAGGGCACCGCGCACAGGCTCGACGGCCAGTTCCCGGTCGAGATCGAACCGCTTGCCAACGAAACCAATGCGTTGATCGAAAACAACAGGCGCATCGTCGAGCGGTCGCGAACCCAGGTCGGCAATCTCGCCCATTCGCTGAAGACACCGCTGGCGGTGCTGCTCAACGAGGGCCGGGCTCTTGGCGGCGCCAAGGGGCAGCTGATTGCCGAACAGGCCGCTTCCATGCAGAAGCAGGTCGAGCACTATCTGCAGCGCGCCCGTGTCGCGGCGCAACGCGACAGCGTCGTCTACCGCACGCCGGTGGCGCCGCTGGTGCAGCGCATGGTGCGGGTTTTGCAGAAACTCAACCCGCAAACCAACCTGTCGCTGGCGCTGCCGGCCACTGAGATCGTCTTCGCCGGCGAGCGCGAAGACCTTGAGGAATTGCTGGGCAATTTGCTCGAAAACGCGATGAAATGGGCAAGGAGCGCGGTGTTGGTCTCGGTCGTGCCTTTGACCGGCAAGGACGACGCGGCCAGCCTGTTTGAGATCAGCATCGAGGATGACGGCCCGGGCATTCCCGAGGACAAGGCGCGCGAGGCGATGAAACGCGGACGGCGTCTGGACGAGACAAAGCCCGGAACAGGTCTGGGGCTGGCCATTGTCGCCGACCTCGTCAACGAGTATGGAGGCGTCCTGGCGCTCGAACGGTCCGGCATGGGCGGACTGAAGGCGGTGGTGCGATTGCGGAGCCTTCAGTGATGTATATCCAGGGCCAATCGACATTGGTGGACGGGGCGTGTCATGGCGGAATGTCGATTGATCCCGGAGCGGCCGGCAGCGGCCAAATTTCCGACAAATATCAATACTATGGCCACGCCCACTTCTCCGATGACGCGGCCCCCGGCTCATCCATGACAGGCTCCAACTCAAGAAAACCGGTTGTTGGCATGAAGATTCGCGTCGCGCTCGTTTCCGCATTGCTGGCCGTTTCCGGCTGCACCACCTTGAGCGGCAAGGGTCCGACCGTTCCGCCGACACCGGCCTCGACACCTCCTTCCAGCGGCAAGGTCACCACGACGATCATTTCCGCAATGGGCGGTGGTCTCGTCGGCGGCTCGATTGGAAACGGCCTTAGCGATGCCGAGAAGCGCAGTGCGCTCGAGGCTGAATACAAGGCGCTCGAATATACGACGAGTGGCCAGAAGGTGGCATGGAAGGGCGACCAGGCTTCGCATTATGGCGAGGTGGTTCCGGCCCAGCCCTATCGCGTCGGCTCGCAGGACTGTCGCCAGTATACGCAGACGGTGTTTACCGGCGGAGCCGGAGTGACGGCGCGCGGTACTGCTTGCCGCAACGCCGACGGCAGCTGGACGCCGCTGACCTGACAATCAACCGGTCCGGCTGGTATTCGGCCGGTTGATGTCGATCAAGGACATGCGGCGCGCCTGCCGTCAAAGCGTCGCAGGACACCTGTGTTGGCACGGCAGATGTCTGCCGGTATTGGAAGAAACATGCTGTTCTGGGTCATAGCTGCAATTCTCACGCTGGGTGCAAGCCTGGCGGTGCTGCTGCCGCTGGCCGCCAGTTCGAAGAGTGCGTCGTCGACCGGCGATCACGATCTGGAAGTCTATCGCGATCAGTTGTCCGAGCTCGACCGCGACGCCGCGCGTGGCTTGATCCAGCCGGCGGAAGCGACTGAGGCGCGGGCCGAGATCGCCCGCCGCATCCTTCGCCTCGACAATGCGGCAGCGGCCGGCAAGGCATCCGTCAGGCAGGCGTCGGTCGCGGCAAGGCTGGTGGCGACCGCGGCCGTGCTGGCGGTCCCGCTTGTCAGCTGGGGTCTCTACAGCCAGCTCGGCTCTCCCGACCTGCCGTCGCAACCACTCAGTGAGCGGTTGGCCAAGAATCCGGCCGACAGTTCGGTGGACGAGTTGGTGGCGCGGGCCGAAGCCCATCTTGCCGCCAACCCTTCCGATGGCAGGGGATGGGACGTGCTCGCCCCCGTCTATTTGCGCATGCAGCGCTTTTCCGATGCGGCGGCGGCCTATCGCAATGCCATTCGCCTCGATGGTGACAGTGCTGTCCGCCGGGCCGGTCTTGGCGAGGCGATCGCCAATGCGGCAGGCGGCATTGTCTCGGCCGATGCCCAGGACGCTTTCGAAGCCGCGCTGAAGCTCGATCCGGCCAATGCCAAAGCCAGCTTCTACCTGGCCATGGCGCTGGCGCAGGAGGGGCGCGCCAAGGAGGCGGTCGCGGCCTGGCAGGCGATGCTTGGCAGCCTGCCGCCGGATTCGCCATGGCGCGGCGCGGTCGAGCAGGCATTGGCCAAATCCGGCGGCCCCGAAGTCGCTTCCGGCGGCGCCACCAACGGCCCCAATGCCGGCGATGTCGACGCCGCATCCTCCATGTCTCCCGCGGACAGGGAGGCCATGATCAACACCATGGTCGCCGGTCTCGACGACAAACTGCGGCAAAATCCGCGCGACCCGGAAGGGTGGATGCGGCTCGTTCGTTCCTATGTCGTGCTCGGCAAGGCCGACCAGGCGCGTGACGCGCTGGGTCGCGCTATTGCCGTCTTTGGAGCCGACAGTGACGAAGCGAAAAAATTCACCGCCTTTGCCGCCTCGCTTGGCCTGACGACGACGGAGTAGAACCAGATATGACGCGCAAGCAGAAACGACTGTCGGTGATCGCGGGCGGGCTGGCCTTCCTGGGCGCGGCCACCGGACTGACCTTCTATGCGCTTGGCCAGAAGGCGTCCTATTTCTACATGCCGGCCGACCTCACCACCGCCAGCGTCCAGCCCGGCCAGCGCATCAGGCTGGGCGGGCTGGTCGAAAAAGGCACCATCCAGCGCGGGCAGGGGGCGACGGTCGCCTTTTCGGTCACCGACACGCACAAATCGGTCAAGGTCACTTACACCGGCATCCTGCCCGATCTTTTCCGCGAGGAGCAGGGCGTCATCACCGAGGGCACCTTCGGCCCGGACGGCACCTTTGTTGCCGACAGCGTACTGGCCAAGCATGATGAGCGCTACATGCCCAAGGAAGTGGCCGACGGATTGAAGGCCAAGGGCGTCTGGCAGGAGAGCAAGAGTGAATAACTCTGGCAGCAGAGGAAGCGTGGATTGCGGGCATGGTTGAGACCGGACATTTCGCCCTGGTCCTGGCGTTTGCGCTTTCGCTGGTGCAGACGATCGTGCCGCTGTTCGGCGCGCGCCTGAACAACCAGCGCCTGATGGCTGTCGGCGGCCCGGTCGCGGTGACCGGCTTTGCCTTGACGGCGCTGTCCTTCGTGGCGCTCGCAAGCGCTTATGCAAGTTCCGACTTCTCGGTGGCGAGCGTGTGGGAAAACTCGCATTCGCTGCAGCCGCTGATCTACAAGATCACCGGAACCTGGGGCAATCACGAAGGCTCGATGCTGCTCTGGGTGCTGATCCTGACCTTCTTCGGTGCGCTTGTCGCCGCTTTCGGGTCAAACCTGCCGGCGACGCTGCGCGCCAATGTGCTTGCCGTGCAGGGCGCGATCGGCGCCGCCTTCTTCCTGTTCATCCTGGCGACGTCCAATCCGTTCATCCGGCTCAATCCGGCGCCGATCGAAGGCCGCGATCTCAACCCGATCCTGCAGGATCTCGGCCTCGCCATTCACCCGCCGTTTCTCTATCTCGGCTATGTCGGCTTCTCGATCTGCTTTTCCTTCTCGGTCGCCGCCCTCATCGAAGGGCGCATCGACGCGTCCTGGGCGCGCTGGGTGCGGCCGTGGACGCTGGTCGCCTGGATGTTCCTGACCGGCGGCATCGCCATGGGATCGTACTGGGCCTATTACGAGCTCGGCTGGGGCGGTTTCTGGTTCTGGGACCCGGTCGAGAACGCCTCCTTCATGCCGTGGCTGGCGGGCACCGCACTGCTGCATTCGGCCATCGTCATGGAGAAGCGCTCGGCGCTGAAGATCTGGACGCTGCTGCTCGCCATCCTGACCTTTTCGCTGTCGCTGCTCGGCACCTTCCTGGTGCGCTCGGGCGTGCTGACCTCCGTCCATGCCTTCGCCACCGACCCGACACGCGGCGTCTTCATCCTGTGCATCCTGACGCTGTTCATCGGCGGTTCGCTGGCGCTGTTCGCCTTGCGCGCCTCCCGGCTGACGGCCGGCGGCCTGTTTCACCCGATTTCGCGCGAAGGTGCGCTCGTCCTCAACAATCTGTTCCTGACCACGGCAACCGCGACCGTACTTGTCGGCACGCTCTATCCGCTCGCCGTAGAGGCCTTTTCAGCCGACAAGATCTCGGTCGGCGCGCCGTTCTTCAATCTGACCTTCGGCCCGCTGATGGTGCCGCTGCTGGTGATCGTTCCGTTCGGGCCGCTGCTGGCCTGGAAGCGCGGCGATGTCTTCGCCGTCGCCCAGCGCCTGATGGCGGCCTTTGCCGCAGCCCTTCTGGCGACGCTGGTCACCGCTCTGTTCATCGACGGCGCATCGGTATTCGCGGCCCTTGGCGTTGGCCTCGCCGTCTGGCTGATCCTTGGCGCGCTCACCGATCTCGCGGTCAAGTCAGGCTTCGGCAATGTTGCAGCGGGGATCATGGTCAGGCGCCTGCTCGGCTTGCCGCGCTCGGTCTTCGGCACCGCCTTTGCTCATCTTGGCCTTGGCCTGACCACGCTCGGCATCGTCGGCACGCTTTGCTTCGGCACTGAAAAGATCCTGTCGATGCATGCCGGCGAGACGGTCGAATTGTCCGGCCACACGCTGCGTTTCGTCGGGCTTTATCCGGCCCAGGGTCCGAACTACAGCGAGGATCGCGGCCGCTTCGAGCTGATCGGCGTCAGCGGCAGCGCAATTGGCGAAATCAGCTCCGCCAAGCGTTTCTACCCGGTACGGCAGATGACGACGACGGAGTCCGGCATCAGGACGATGGGCCTCTCTCAGCTTTACATCTCGCTCGGCGACGAGGGCAATGACGGCTCGGTCGTGGTGCGTCTGTGGTGGAAGCCACTGGTGACGCTGATCTGGGGCGGTGGACTGGTGATGATGGCGGGCGCGGCCATGTCGCTGATGGACAGGCGCCTGCGTGTCGGCGCGCCGTCGCGCCGGCGCAAGCAGGCGAGCGCCGTGCCGACCGCGGGCCTGCCATGAGCGCACGGCTTTCGCTGACCTCGATCGTCCTGCTCCTGGCGCTGCTCTTCGCCGGCGCGGCACAGGCGGTGAAGCCAGACGAGATGCTGGCCGATCCGGCGCTCGAGGCGAGGGCCCGGGCGCTGTCCGAAGGCCTGCGCTGCATGGTCTGCCAGAACCAGTCGATCGACGAATCCGACGCCGATCTCGCCCGTGACCTGCGCATCCTTGTGCGCCAACGCCTCGTTGCCGGCGATACCGATCAGCAAGTGATGGACTATGTGGTGTCGCGTTACGGCGAGTTCGTGCTGCTGAAGCCGCGCTTCGAGCTGCGCAATGCGTTGCTGTGGGGGACGCCGGTCATCCTGCTGCTCGTTGGCGGCATTTTCATAGTGATGACCGCGCGGTCGCGTCGCACGCTGGCAACAAAATCCCTGTCCGCCGAAGAGCAGGCATCGTTGGACACCATTTTGCGCCGCGACTGACGGCCGCAGTCACCCTCAAACATTACCAAAGTTTCATGTGTCGGAAATGGCGCTGTAATGTGCGCCTCTCTAATTCTCTTTCCCGAGGATGCCGATCGAGGGCGTCCATTTGAAAGAGGATACGAGTCCCCATGAATATTGCCCCCAATTCATATTCCGTCACCCGTAAGCGTCTCCTGGCTGCCGTCGCGTCCATCGCCGTTGCCGGCGCGATCGGCATCGGTGCGCTGACGACTGGAACAGGGCCCGTTCTGGCCGATGCGGTGCGTGTCGAGGCACCGCAGGTGCCGGGCTTCGCCGATGTCGTCGAGCGCGTTTCTCCCGCCGTGGTCAGCGTCAAGGTCAAGGCCAAGATCAGTCCAGCGGCCGATGACGGTTCCGACCAGTCCGACGATCCGGACGGCATGAACAACCTGCCCGACAATCCGCAGCTGCGCCGCTTCTTCAAGGAATTCCGTGGCTTTGGCGATCAGAACGGCCAGGGTGGCGGTAATCGTCGCTTCAGCCACCGCGATCACAACAACGACCAGCCGCGGCCGGTGGCGCAGGGCTCGGGCTTCTTCATCTCCGATGACGGCTATCTCGTCACCAACAACCACGTCGTCGAGGAAGGCTCGGCGTTCACCGTGGTGATGAATGACGGCAAGGAACTCGACGCCAAGCTGATCGGCACCGACCCGCGCACCGATCTCGCCGTGCTCAAGGTCGATGGCGTCGGCAAGTTCACCTATGTCGACTTCGCAGACGACTCCAAGGTTCGCGTCGGCGACTGGGTGGTGGCCGTCGGCAATCCGTTCGGCCTCGGCGGTACGGTCACCGCAGGCATCGTCTCGGCCCGTGGCCGCGATATTGGCGCTGGTCCCTATGACGACTTCCTCCAGATCGACGCTTCGGTCAATCGCGGCAATTCAGGCGGCCCGACCTTCAACCTCAACGGTCAGGTCGTCGGCATCAACACCGCGATCTTCTCGCCGTCAGGTGGCAGCGTCGGCATCGCCTTCGACATTCCCGCTTCGACCGCCAAGCAGGTCGTTCAGGACCTGATGAAGAGCGGTTCCGTGCAGCGTGGCTGGCTCGGTGTCGAAATCCAGCCGGTCACCTCCGACATCGCCGAATCGCTGGGCCTGAAGTCGCAGAATGGGGCCTTGGTTTCCAGCGCCCAGGACGATGGTCCCGGCAAGAAGGCCGGCATCGTTGCTGGTGACGTGATCACCCAGGTTGACGGCAAGGACGTTGCTTCGCCGAAGGAACTGGCCCGGCTGATCGGCGCCTACTCGCCTGGCAAGTCGGTCGATGTCACGGTCTGGCGTGATGGCAAGAGCCAGACGGTCAAGGTCGATCTTGGCAAACTGCCCTCGAGCGACAAGCAGGCATCAGTCGACCAGCAGCAGCCGGCCGCTCCGGCCAAGCCCGACTCGCTGGCCGATCTCGGCCTGACCGTCACCAAGTCCGAAAACGGCAAAGGACTGGTGGTGACCGATGTCGATCCCGACAGCGATGCCGCCGACCGCGGCATCCAGCCGGGCGACATCATCACATCGGTGAATTCGACCGAAGTGAACGCCACCGACGACATCACCAAGGCGATGACCGAGGCGGTCAAGTCCGGCCGCAAGGCGGTGCTGATGCAGATCACCCGCGACGACAACAATCGTTTCGTCGCGCTGCCCGTTGCCAAGGGCTGAGGCACGGCCCGAAGCGTTCTTGCCTCTCCAGTCGGATGAGGACGCTTCGGCAGCAGGTTCGACTTTTCCAGTGCGGCGGTTTCAACACCCCCGAGCCGCCGTACGGGAAAGCATGGAGGAGCGCGCGTTAGTCAGTCATCGCGCTCTCCCCGGCGGCAGCGGGCTTCCCATCGCCCGCTGCCGCACCCCCACGCATGTCGTCAAAAAGCGTTTAAGCGGTCTTGGCGCAACGACGTCGGGGACAAGGATATTTATCGCGCACGGCTTCGGATGATCTTGATCGCGATGCGCTTTGGCAAAGGCCACAATGCAGATGTCTGCCACTCAACCTTCCAGCGAAATCGCGTATAACAGCCCCATGAAGATTCTCGTCATAGAAGACGATCGCGAGGCTGCGGATTACTTGCAGAAAGCCTTCACCGAAGCCGGTCACACTGCGCATGTTGCCGGTGACGGCGAAACCGGCTTCGCGCTCGCCGACGCCGGCGACTACGACGTGATGGTCATCGACCGGATGATGCCGCGCCGCGACGGCCTGTCGGTCATTGCCGGCCTGAGGTCGCGGGGCAACACGACGCCGGTGCTGATCCTGTCGGCACTCGGCGAGGTCGACGACCGGGTCACCGGCCTGCGCGCTGGCGGCGACGATTATCTGACCAAGCCCTATGCCTTCTCGGAACTTCTGGCTCGTGTCGAGGTGCTGAACCGCCGCGCCAGCGCCAAGGAAGCGGAAACCGTCTACCGCGTCGGCGATCTCGAACTCGACAGGCTGTCGCATTCGGTCCGTCGCGCGGCGCGCGAAATCACGCTGCAGCCGCGCGAATTCCGCCTGCTGGAGTATCTGATGCGCCATGCCGGCCAGGTGGTGACGCGCACCATGCTGCTCGAAAATGTCTGGGACTACCATTTCGATCCGCAGACCAATGTCATCGACGTCCATATTTCGCGGCTGCGCGGCAAGATCGAGAAGGGCTTCGACAAGCCCATCCTGCATACGGTTCGCGGCGCCGGCTATATGCTGAAGAGCGGCTAGCGGCAGCATGGCTCTTTCCGTGCCAGCCATCATGAAGACGACGGCAGCGCGGCTTTCGGCGCTCTACCTCCTGCTCTTCGCGCTCTGCGCCGTGGCGCTCGTCTTCTACATGACCTCGCTGTCGGCGCGCATGCTGACCGCGCAGACCCAGGACACCATCAATGACGAGGTGCTCGGTCTGGCTCGCGCCTATCAACGCGGCGGTCTGCCGGTGCTGGTCCGTGTGGTTGAGGCGCGCTCACGCCAGCCGGGCGCCAACCTCTATCTGATCGCCGACGCCAACGGCCAGATCCTGACCGGCAACGTCCAGAGCCTGGAGCCGGGCGTACTCGAAACCGAAGGCTGGACCAACAGCCCATTCTCCTATCAGCGCTTTGGCGAGGGAGAGCTCGAGCGGCAGCGCAATCTGCCGGCGGACCAGAGCACCACCCAATCCGAGCAGAACGAAGCGCAGGCGCAGGGCGAAAAGGGCCACAACGCCATTGCGCTGGTGCTTCGGTTGCCGAACCAGATGATCATGCTGGTCGGCCGCGACCTTGGCGAGCCAGAACGGTTCCGCGCCGTCATCCGCCGCGCTTTGATGCTGGCGCTCGGCATGATGGGGCTGGGCGGACTGCTGATTTGGTTCTTTGTCGGACGCGCGGCGCTGAAGCGCATCGACAGCGTGTCGGAAGCCAGCCGCCGCATCATGGGTGGCGATCTTTCCGGCCGGCTGCCGGTGACCGGGGCCGGTGACGAGTTCGACCGGCTGTCCGAAAATCTCAATACTATGCTGGCCAGGATCGCCAAGCTCAACGAAGGCCTGAAACAGGTTTCCGATAACATCGCGCATGATCTGAAGACGCCGTTGACCCGGCTGCGCAACCGGGCCGAGGCGACGCTTTCGGGCAAGCACAAGACCACCGACTACCGACAGGCGCTGGAAGGCACCATTGCCGAGTCCGACCAGCTCATAAAGACCTTCAATGCCATCCTGATGATCTCACGGCTGGAGGCGGGCTACTCCTCCGAGAACACCAACCGCGTCGATCTGGCGGAAGCCGTGCGCGATGTCGTTGAACTCTATGAACCGGTGGCGGAGGAGGCAGGCGTCTCGCTCGAGACAGAACTGCGGGAGGCGGCCTTCGTCAACGGCAACCGCGAATTGATCGGCCAGGCACTGTCGAACATCGTTGACAACGCCATCAAATATTCGACCGACGCCACTGCCCAACCGGCCGTGCGCGTGGCTGTTACGCGGGTCGGCACCGAAGTTCGGCTGTCGGTCGTCGACAATGGCCACGGCATTCCTGACGATGGCGACCGTGCCCGCGCGACGGAGCGTTTCGTGCGACTGGAGAAGAGCCGTTCGCAGCCGGGTTCCGGTCTTGGCCTGAGCCTCGCCAAGGCGGTCATGACATTCCACAATGGCCGGCTTGATCTCTTGCCTGGCAATCCCGGATTATCCGTGGTCATGAGTTTCCCCTCACGGGAGGATTACGGATGAGCGCCGCTGCGAAGCAGGTGGAGACGGATTGGCTGCTGAAGCCGGCCGCCAGCCTTGCTCCGCTCGACGAAAACCGGGCGCGGCAAGAGCTGACCGAAATCGCTTCCGCGGCACGCGAAGAAGGGCTGACTCGGTTGGCCAAATTCCTGGCCGGCAAGGGGCCAGGCCAGGATTTCCTGGCCGCCGTCTTCGATCTGTCGCCGTTCCTGCGCCATACGGCACGTCGCCGGCCGCGGATCCTCGACGGCCTGTTCGAGCAGACGGTCGAAGCGCGGCTGAAGGCGATCGGCGCCGCCATCGATCAGGCGCATTTGGCCGAGGAGGTCTCGGAATCCGGCCTGATGATGGAACTGCGCCAATGGAAGGCCGAGGCGCATTTCCTGATCGCGTTGGCCGATCTTGCCGGCGAAGCCGATACGGCGCTGACGGTGCGGCGGTTGAGCGACCTGGCTGACGCTTGCACCCGCGCCGCCGTCGACTTCCTGCTGCGCGACGCGCATGGCCAGGGCAAGCTCAAACTGCCGGATCTCGACAATCCGTCGAAGCAATCGGGCTGGATCCTGCTCGGCATGGGCAAGCTTGGCGCGCACGAGTTGAATTTCTCCTCCGACATCGATCTTGTCGTCTTCTTCGATCCGGAAGCGCCCGCTGTCGTCGATCCGCTCGATGCCACCGAGCTGTTTTCGCGCCTGACGCGCCGCCTGGTGCGCATCCTGCAGGACCGCACCGAGCATGGTTATGTCTTCCGCACCGATCTGAGGTTGCGCCCCGATCCCGGTTCGACACCGCTGGCGATCCCGGTCGAGGCAGCGCTGCGCTATTATGAGGCGCGCGGCCAGAACTGGGAACGCGCCGCTATGATCAAGGCGCGTCCAGTCGCCGGCGACATCGCCGCGGGCGCCGCCTTCCTCAAGGAGTTGCAGCCCTATATCTGGCGCAAATACATGGACTACGCGGCGATTGCCGATGTCCATTCGATCAAGCGCCAGATCCACGCCCACAAGGGCCATGGCGAGATCGCCGTGAAGGGCCACAACGTCAAGCTCGGGCGCGGCGGCATCCGCGAGATCGAGTTCTTCGTCCAGACGCAGCAGCTCATCGCCGGCGGCCGTTTCCCGGAACTGCGCGGGCGAGAGACCGTGCCGATGCTTGGCCAGCTTGCGGCGCGCAGCTGGATCACATCAGACGCGCGCGACGCGCTGGCTCGTCAGTACTGGTTCCTGCGGCGTGTCGAACATGCCGTGCAGATGGTTGCCGACGAGCAGACGCACACGCTGCCGGAAGACGATGAAGGGCTGGAGCGCATCGCCCGCATGCTCGGCTTTGCCGATGCCGCCGCCTTTTCCCAGGCGTTCCGCGCCTCGTTGCAACAGGTCGAACGCCATTACGCAGCACTGTTCGAAACCGCGCCGGTGCTTTCGACCGGCATTGGCAATCTGGTCTTCACCGGTGATGTCGACGATCCCGACACGCTGCAGACCTTGCACGGCCTCGGCTTTCAGCGGCCCAGCGACATCTGCCGCGTCATCCGCGGCTGGCATTTCGGCCGCTATCGCGTCACCCAGTCGGCGGAAGCGCGCGAGCGGCTGACGGAACTGACGCCGGCGCTGCTGCGGTCCTTCGGCCAGACGCGCCGGGCCGACGAAGCCTTGATGCGCTTCGACGAGTTTCTCGCCGGCCTGCCTGCCGGCATCCAGCTGTTTTCCTTGCTCCAGTCCAATCCGGCCCTGTTGAAGCTCATGGCGACGATCATGGGTGCCGCACCCCGGCTGGCGGCGATCATCACGCGCCGGCCACATGTCTTCGATGGCTTGCTCGACCCGGCCTTGCTGACCGAATTGCCGGACCGCGCCTATCTGTCGGCGCGGCTTTCCGCCTTTGTCGAGGGCGACCGGCTTTATGAGGACGTGCTCGACCGGCTGCGCATTTTCGCCTCCGAGCAAAAGTTCCTGATCGGCGTCCGGCTGCTGGCCGGCTCGATCGATTCGGCTCGGGCCGGCCGCGCCTTTTCCGATCTGGCGGATCTCACCATCGAGGCGGCATTGCAGGCGGTGACGGCCGAATTCGAGGTACGCCACGGCACGATTGCCGGCGGCGTGGTTTCGCTGCTCGGCATGGGCAAACTCGGCAGCCGCGAGCTGACCGCGGGTTCGGACGTCGACCTCATTCTGCTCTACGACCATGCGCCGGATGCCGAGGAATCCGATGGCGACAAGCCGCTGGCGCCTTCGCATTACTACACCCGCATGACGCAGCGGCTGATCGCGGCCGTGTCTGCGCCGACCGCGGAAGGCGTGCTCTACGAACTCGACCTGCGCCTGCGGCCATCTGGTAACAAGGGTCCGGTCGCCACCCACATCGATGCCTTCAAGAAGTACCAGCGCCAGGAGGCCTGGACATGGGAGCACATGGCGCTGTCGCGGGCGCGTGCCATTGCCGGCGACGCCGGCCTGTGCAGCGAGGTTGAGGCGGAAGTGGCGGCAGTGCTTGGCCAGCCGCGCGACGCGGCAAAAGTGATGGCCGGGGCCTCGGATATGCGCGCCATGATCGAAAAGGAAAAGCCGCCGCGCGATGTGTGGGACATCAAGCTGATCCCCGGCGGCCTGATCGATCTCGAATTCATCGCCCAGGTGGCCGTACTCACCGGGCAGGTCGAAGCCGGGCCGAGTGCCCCGGCCGTGCCAATTGCACGTGCCCCGGCCGTGCCAATTGCACATGCCCCGGCCGTGCCAATTGCACGTGCCACCGGCACGGCCGAAATCCTGTCGCGTCTGGCGCCGGGCTTTGCCGATGCCGAGGTCAGGCAGGAGCTTGGCGATGCCTATGCGCTCTATCTGGCGCTGACCCAGATGACGCGGCTGTGCCTCACCGGAGCGTTCGAGCGCGACGATGTTCCGCCGGGGCTTTCGGATCTGCTTCTGGCGGTCACCGACCTGCCGGATTTCGGTGTGCTGGAAGCACACCTCAAGGAGACGTCGCAAAAGGTCAGGAAGGACTTTGATCTTTTGCTTCGTGCCGGACGACCGTGAAGCGGTTGTCGGAGCATGGGACCCAAAAGTGGAAACCGGTTTTGGGAAAATCCGATGCTCGAACAAGGAGATAGAGCGGCAACAGGATCGAAGATCCGCCGCTCCCGCATCGGGGGTGACGATGCAACAGGAGAAGACCATGAGAACGACGACCAAACTTGCCCTTGCCTTCGTAGCCTTGGCCGGCGCCGTCGGCACCACGGCCTATGCCGAAAACAATGCCAGCGAAAAGATGCGCGAGGGCACGATGATGCGCCTCAACAGGGCGATGAGCGATTCCAACGGCACCATCAGCTTCGACCAGTTTTCCGACGCCATGAACGCGCGGCTGAAGAAGCTCGTCGCCGACAATGGCGGCAAGCTGACCGTCGCCCAGCTCGCCGACGCGCTGGAGAAGGCGCGTTTCGAGCAGATGGCCAAGCGCATTATCGCCCGCTACGACACCAAGGGCGATGGCACGCTGACATCAGACGACATCACCAGTCGCGAGAAGAAGGTCTTTGCCATGCTCGACAGGAACAATGACGGCAAGATCGAGAAGAGCGAACTGCCGAAGGGCGGACGCTTTGGCCGTCATCGCCAATGGGATGGCGACGGCAACGAAGGCGACATGCAGTGAGGCTGTCCGATGCAGGCTCCGACGACGTCAGTCGGAGCCTGTGGTCGCTCAGGCCGCGACCTTGATCGCCGGCGCGCTCTTCTTCACCGGAATGCGCACCGACACGATTGTGCCGACACCTTCGGTCGAACGGATTTTCAGCGCGCCACCCTGGAGCTCGGCCAGCGAGCGCGAGATGGCGAGGCCAAGGCCGGACCCGGCATGGCTCTTGGAGAACTGGTTCTGCACCTGTTCGAAGGGACGGCCGAGCTTGCCGAGCGCGTCTTTCGGGATGCCGCAACCATTGTCCTCGATGGTTAGCACCAGTGCGCCGGAGGTGTTGCGGGCCCTGACCGATATGTGGCCGCCCTGGCCGGTAAATTTCACCGCGTTGGACAAGAGGTTGATGACGATCTGCTTGATCGCCCGGCGATCGGCGAACAGTGTGAGCGCGTCGGCGATGCGTGTTTCCACGGTGATCGCCTTTTGCGCCGCCTGCAGCGAGACGACGCGAACCGTCTCGCTGATCAGCGGACCGAGGTCGATCTGTTCCTGGTCCAGCGAGAATTGGCCAGCCTCGATCTTGGACATGTCGAGAATGTCGTTGATGACCCCCAGCAGATATTTGCCGCTGCTGTTGATGTCGGTGGCATATTCCTCGTAGCGCTCCGACCCCAGCGGACCGAACAGGCCCTGTTCCATCAGTTCGGAGAAGCCGATGATGGCGTTCAGCGGCGTGCGCAATTCGTGAGACATATTGGCGAGGAATTCTGACTTCGCCCGGTTCGCCGCTTCGGCGCGTTCGGTTTCCTTCATGTATTTGCGGTTGAGGTCGACCAGTTCGCGCGAGCGCTCCTCTTCGGCCCGGCGGGCGAGGCTGAGATCATGGATCGTCGCCATCAGCCGGCGCTCGCTGTCGACCAGCTTCTCCTGGTGCAGCTTGATCTGGGTGATGTCGGAGCCGACCGAGACGATGCCGCCGTCCCGGGTCTTGAGTTCGTTGACCTGCAGCCAGCGGCCGTCGGCCAGCTGCCGCTCGAAGGTGGCGCCGCCCTGCAGTCCGCTGGTGTTGGCAAGCCGCCGTTCGGAAGCAAAGGCCAGCATCCGTTCTTCCAGCACCGCGCGCGCGGTGCCCGGCATCACGTCGCGGTCCGAAAGCCCATTGTCCTGCTGGTATTTGGAATTGCACATGATCAGGCGCTGGGCCGAATCCCACAGCACGAAGGATTCGTTGATGTTTTCGATCGCCGTTCTGAGGCGAAGGTCGGCCGCCTCGGAACGCAGCGCCAGATGGCGCTGTTCGGTGACGTCGACGGCGATGCCGATCAGCTGGATCTCCGGCGCTTCCGAATCGATGACCTGTGCCCGGGCGCGCATCCACACCCACTGGCCGTCGGCATGCCGCATGCGGAACACCTGGTCGATATGGTCGATCTCGCGGGCGACAATTCTGTTGGCGAGATCGAACAGGTCGCCGTCCTCGGGATGGATGATCTCGTCGACCTCGCCGAAGGACAGCATCGTGTCGCAGGGCTTGTAGCCGAGCATGTCGTACATCGAGCGCGACCAGTACATCTTGCCGCGCACCATGTCCCAGTCCCACAGGCCGCAGCGGCCGCGAACCAGCGCCATGTCGATGCGCTGATGCGCTTCGAGATAGATGCGATCGGCGGCTTGCGCGCGTGCCGCCTGGCCGAAATAGGCGTAAAGGATGATGATCAGCACGCCGGCCGTCAGCACGAACAGGGTAACGTTCAGCGAGACCGTCTTGCGCCAGGCGTCGAAAACCGCGTCCTGCGGTACCAGTGCCGCCGCGGCACCCTTTCGCCCATTCGCCAGGCTGACCGCCGCGTACCAGTCCCGTCCGCCGATATTGACCTCCATGACGCCTGCGCGGTCGCCGAACATGAACAATGGCTGGCCGCCCTGGACGAGACCGTCGAGCGAATGGCTTTGCCATGGCATCGAGCGCGGTGACACCGCGACGATCTTGAAAGCGCTGTCGGTGATGACGAGCACATGGCTGCGGCCCATCGCGCCCTGACGGCTGGTGGTCTCCAGCAGATCCTGGATGGCGCCTGGCACTGTGTCCGAAGTGGTGGCGAGCGAACTCGCCAGCTGACCCGCCGCCAGCGTGAGGATCGCCTTGGCGTTGCGCTCCACATCGTCGCGCTCGTTCATCAGCGACAGGACCCGCAGCGCCGCGATGACGATCAGGAAGGTGATGATGAGCGCCGGTATCGATCGGCGCAGCAGCGGCTCGGCGGCCAGAAGCCGCCGATAGGCCGGTTCGGCGATGAGCCGCGCGTTCCCGGCAAGGCCGTCGCTTCGCGTCTCGCGATGCGCAAAAGCCTTCCCTCCGGGCGCGCCCCACGCGTCCGCCTTCGCCATAAATGGCACTCCCCGAATTTGCCTATGCTGCTTGATCCGGCAAACGCCGCACATCCGAATCGTCAGTAAAGAATCAAAGGTGATTCGCCTTGTCCAGTGGTCCGGCGAAAAAAGATTAAAAATCGACTAAAATAGTGCCGAAACGTCCGCTCCCGGACAACAGCGCACGCCTAAGCCAGCGTGCGCTCGACAATATCGCGCAGATCCGCTGACAGGTTTTCGGCTTTGGCGATCGAAAGCAGCGCTTCCCTGGCCTTGGCTTGCCGGCCAGGTTCCAGCGAGCGCCACGATCTGAGCGCCGTCGCCAGCCTTGCCGCCAATTGCGGGTTGCGCGTTTCGACCGCGAGCACGGTCTGCGAGAAGAACCGGTAGCCCTCGCCATCGGCGCGGTGAAAGCCGGTCTGGTTGGCGCTGGAGAAGGTGCCGATCAACGAGCGCACCCGGTTCGGATTGCTCATTGAGAATGCGGGATGAGCGGTCAGCGCGCGCACCGTGTCGACGGCCTGCGGACCGGGCACGCTGGCCTGGATCTGGAACCATTTGTCCATGACCAGCGGGTCGGACCCATAAGTCGTCTCGAAAGCCGCCAGCGCCTGGATGGCCTCGGGCGAACCGTGGTGGCGATAGGCAAGCACGGCAAGTGCCGCCGCGCGGTCGGTCATGTTGGTCGCCGACTGGAAATGCCTGACGGCAAGTGCCGCTCCGCCCGGCTGCAGCGAGAGATAGTCCAGCAGGGTGTTGCGCAAGGCGCGTCGTCCGGCGCTCGCCGCATCCGGGCTGAACGCGGCCTTGTCGGCAAGGCGGTCGTAGAGGCCGGCAAAATTGTCAGGGTTGGCCGTGCCGATCGCCAGGGCAAGCGCCTCGCGGGCAGCGTAGATGGCGTCGGGATCGATGTTGCTACCGATATCGCGGGCAATGTCGGCTTCGCCAGGCAGCGCCAGCGCCAGAGCCCGGTAGGCCGGCTCCAGCGCCTCGTCGCCGGCGATGCCGCCAGCGAGTTCGGTCAGCCGCGTCGCGAAAACCGGCTGCTTGCCGCCGAGGATCTCGCGGAAGGCGGCAATCAGCGCGTCGGTCAAGAGCGTGTTGAAGGCCTGCCAGCGCGAGAAGGCGTCGCTGTCATGGCGGGCGAGAAAGAATTGGTCGTCGGCTTTCTGCTCGACCGACAGCGTCACCGGCGCCGAAAAGCCGCGGTTGAGCGACACCGCCGGGCGTTCGGCAACACCTGAGAACCGCACCATGTGGCGGCGCTTGCGGACATGGATGACGCCGTCCTCGACGCTGGCGCCCTCGACGCCGCTATAGTCGACCGGCTGGCCGCCGGCGCCGATCAGGCCGAAGGCGAGCGGGATGTGCATCAGCCGCTTGCGGCTTTCGGAGGGCGTCGGCGGCACCGACTGCTCGATTTCGAGCATGAACTCCTGCGACGCCGGATTGTGCGTCGAACTGATGGTCAGGTTGGGCGTGCCCGCCTGGTGGTACCAGAGCGCGAACTGCGACAGGTCGCGGCCGGACGCATCCTCGAACACCTTGATGAAATCCTCGATCGTCGCCGCGTCGCCGTCGTGCCGCTCGAAATAGAGGTCCATGCCGGCGCGAAAGGCATCTGGCCCGAGAATGGTGCGGATCATGCGCACCACTTCGGAGCCTTTCTCGTAGACCGTCGCCGTGTAGAAATTGTTGATCTCGCGGTAGCGGCGCGGCCGCACCGGATGCGCCAGCGGGCCCTGGTCCTCGGGAAACTGGTGGGCGCGCAGCGTGCGCACTTCGGCGATGCGCTTGACCGCGCGCGAGCGCTGGTCGGCAGAGAATTCGTGGTCGCGGAAAACCGTCAGCCCTTCCTTCAGGCAGAGCTGGAACCAGTCGCGGCAAGTGATTCTGTTGCCTGTCCAATTGTGGAAATACTCATGCGCGATGATCGCCTCGATATTGGCGAAATCGGCGTCCGTCGCTGTCTCCTGATCGGCCAGAACATATTTGTCGTTGAAGATGTTGAGGCCCTTGTTCTCCATCGCGCCCATGTTGAAGTCGGACACGGCGACGATGTTGAAGACGTCGAGGTCGTATTCGCGGCCGAACGCCTCCTCGTCCCATTTCATCGACCGCTTCAGGGCATCCATCGCATAGCCGGCCAGCTTCTCCTTGCCGGGCTCGACATAGATGCCGAGCTCGACCGTGCGGCCGGTCAGGGTGACGAAACTGTCGGCGAGCTGGCCGAGATTGCCGGCCACCAGCGCGAACAGGTAGGACGACTTGGGGAAGGGGTCGTGCCATCTAGCATAGTGCCAGCCGTCGCCGAGGTCGCCCTTGTCGACCGGGTTGCCGTTGGACAGAAGCAGCGGTGCCTCCTCGCGCAGGGCCTCGATGCGCACCGTGTAGACAGACAGGATGTCGGGGCGATCGAGGAAATAGGTGATGCGGCGAAAGCCCTCGGCCTCGCATTGCGTGCAGTAGACATTGCTGGAACGGTAGAGGCCCATCAGGGCTTCGTTGCCCGCCGGCGCCAATTCGGTCTCGATGAGCAGTTGGAAGCGCCGCGCGGCCGGCGGCTTGAGGATGGTCAGCTGGTCTGATGTCACCAGAATATCGGCTGGTTTCGCTTTCTTGTCGCCGATCTCGATGCGCTTGAGCGTCAGCCCGTCGCCGTCGAGCACCAGCGGAGCAGAGGCGGATACGCCGTCACGGCGCTCGACCGTGAGCACGGCGGTGACGCGCGTTGCGTCTGGCGAAAGGCGGAAGGTGAGGTCGGTTTGCGGAATGAGGTAATCGTTGGGGCGGAAGTCCTCGAGCTTGAAGACCTGGCCGGTGTCCGTGCGCATTCCGTGGGTTTTCCTGTCGATTGCGTTGGCGGCGGATTGTTTCCGCTGGTCCAAGAAATTTGAAGTCCGCGCTCTTTACACGAAACGGTCCCTCGACAAAACTGAGACAACGCCTATTTCAGGCGTTCCTCCTCCAGTCATCATCACGAGGCATCCATGACCGTCGTCACGCCGAAATTCGGGATGGGCGCATCCGTGCTGCGACGCGAGGATGCTGCCTTCATCCAGGGGCAGGGCCGCTACACCGACGACATCCAGCCGGCTGGCGTCCTGCATGGCTATGTCTTGCGCTCGCCGGTCGCCAAGGCCAGCTTCACCATCGGTTCGACCGAGGCGGCGAAGGCAGCACCCGGCGTGCATCTGGTGCTGACCGGCAAGGACCTTGCCCATCTCGGCGATCTCAAGTCCGGCGTCATGCAGGAACAGCCGGATGGCACCAAGGCGCCGACCCGCGACATTCCGATCCTGTGCCGTGACCGCGTCAACTATGTCGGAGACGCCGTTGTTTTCGTCGTCGCCGACAGCCGCGCTTTGGCGCAGGATGCCGCCGAACTGATCGACGTCGACTATGACAGCGAAGACGCGGCGTCCGGAACGGCGACGGCGCTTGCCGAAGGCACGCCGCTGGTCTGGCCGGAACTCGGCTCCAACCGGGCCTTCTCCTACCACATGGGTGACAAGAAAAAGACCGACGCGGCTTTCGCCAAGGCCGCCCATGTCACCCGCATCGAATTCGTCAACAACCGGCTGGTCTGCAACTACATGGAGCCGCGCTCGGCGATCGGCGAGTGGAACGTTGAGGAGAACCGCTTCGTGCTGACCACGGGGTCGCAGGGTGCCCATTCCATGCAGTACATCCTGGCCAGCCTGTTCAAGATCAAGAAGGATCGGCTGCGCGTCATCACGCCGGATGTCGGCGGTGGTTTCGGGCCGAAGAGTTTCGTCTATCGCGAATATCCGCTTGTGCTCGAAGCGGCGAAGCGGCTTGGCCGTCCGGTGAAATGGGCGGGCGACCGCACCGAACACTTCCTGACCGACGCGCAAGGCCGCGACAATGTCGTGAAGGCCGAGATGGCGCTGGACAAGGACGGCCGCTTCCTTGGCATGAAGGTGGACCTGCTCGCCAATATGGGCGCCTATGTCTCGCAATACGGTCCCTACATTCCCTATATCGGCGTCACCATGTCGACCGGCGTCTACGACATCCAGGCGCTCGACGTCTCGGTCACCGGCCTCTACACCAACACCTGCCCGGTCGATGCCTATCGCGGCGCCGGCCGCCCGGAAGCGGCGTTCCTGCTGGAAAAGCTTGTCGACGCCTGCGCCCACGATCTCGGCCTGCCCGTCGAAGAAATCCGGCGCCGCAACTTCATCCGGCCCGAGCAGTTTCCCTACCGTACCCAAACCGGCCGCCTCTACGACAATGGCGAGTTCGAAGGCCACATGAACCGAGCCATCGAACAGGCGGAATGGAAGGCGTTTCCACAGCGGCTCGAACAGTCGAAGGCAGGCGGAAAGATCCGCGGCCTCGGCATGGCGACCTATATCGAGGCCTGCGCCTTTCCGGGTTCGGAACCGGCCTTTGTCGAACTCAACGGCGACGGCACGGTGACGCTGAAGATCGGCACCCAGACCAACGGGCAGGGGCATGCCACCGCCTACGCGCAGTTCCTGTCGGAAAAGCTCAATCTCGACATCGACAAGATCCATGTCCGCCAGGGTGATACCGACGAATTGAAAGCTGGCGGCGGCACTGGTGGCTCGCGCTCCATTCCGCTCGGCGGCGTTTCGGCGTCACGCGCCGGTGAGGACCTGGCCAACAAGATCAAGCGTATCGCCGCCGACGAGCTGGAGGCCTCGGCCGGCGACATTGAATTGTCGAACGGCGTTGCCCGCATCGTCGGCACCGATCGCGCGATCGATTTTTCGAGTATCGCCAAGGCCGCCAAGACGCCGGATGATCTCAAGGGGTTCGGCGAGTTCGTGCAGGACGAGTGCACTTATCCCAACGGCACCCATATCTGCGAGGTCGAGATCGACCCCGATACCGGCACCACCGACATCGTCCGCTACACCATCGTCGACGATTTCGGCGTCACCGTGAATCCGATCCTGCTCGCCGGCCAGGTGCATGGCGGCGTTGTGCAAGGCATTGGCCAGGCGCTGACCGAAGACACGATCTATGGCGAGGATGGACAGCTCCTGACGGCGAGCTTCATGGATTACGCCATGCCGCGCGCCGACAATTTCCCGTTCTTCCATTTCGAGACCCGCAACGTGCCTTCGACCACCAATGCGCTCGGCATCAAGGGGGCAGGCGAGGCCGGCACTATCGGTTCGACGCCGGCGGCACTCAACGCGGTGACTGACGCGCTCTGGCGCGCCTACGGTGTCAAACACATCGACATGCCGGCGACGCCCGCGCGCATTTGGGCAACGATCCGGGAAGCGGCTGGAGCGTGACAGCAAAACCAGGTCAGGCCGTCGCAGCCAGTGACCATGCCGTCGGGCACAACACGCTCACCGGCATCACGCTCAAGATCGTGTCGGTGGCGGTCTTCGTCGGTATGTCGACCTGCATCAAGGCGGCAGGCACCGTGCCGGCGGGCCAGATCGTCTTCTTCCGCTCCTTCTTTGCCATCTTTCCGATCATTGCCTTTCTCGCCTTCAAGGGAAAACTCGGCACCGCGTTTTCGACCAAGCGTCCGCTCAATCACATTGCGCGTGGTGTCGTCGGCGTCTGCGCCATGGGGCTTGGCTTTTTCGCGCTGACGCGGCTGCCGCTGCCGGAGGCAATCACGCTGAACTATGCGCAGCCGCTGCTGGTGGTGGTGTTCAGTTCGATCTTCCTCGGCGAAGCCATCCGCGTCTATCGCTGGAGCGCGGTCGCCGTCGGCCTTGTCGGCGTACTGATCATCTCCTGGCCGGAGCTGACGCTGCTGAGTTCCGACGAAGCGCTCGACGACCAGGAAGTGCTTGGCGTCATCGCCGCTCTTGTCGCGGCGGCGATCTCGGCCGTCGCCATGCTGCTGGTGCGCAACCTCGTGCAGAGCGAGCGCACCGCGACCATCGTGCTGTGGTTCTCGGTGACGGCAAGCGTCATGGCGCTGCTGTCGCTGCCGTTCGGCTGGCAGGCGCTGACGCCGCTGCAGGCGGCTCTTCTGGTTGCGTCCGGCTTCTGCGGCGGCCTCGGCCAGATCCTGATGACTTCGGCCTATCGCCATGCCGAAGCCTCGGTCGTGGCGCCTTCGAATACACCTCGATGATCCTTGGTGTCGTCGTCGGTTATCTCGTCTTTGGCGACGTTGCCACGCTCAACATGCTGGTCGGCGGCCTGATCGTCGTTGCCGCCGGCATCTTCATCATCTGGCGCGAGCGCCAGCTTGGCCTGGAGCGCACCCGCACGCGGAAGGCGACTCTGCCTCAAGGGTGATTACGATCGTTCGGCCCGCTCCTTTGCCAGCCGCACCAGCACCGTCCTTGTCTGCTCATCGGCCGGGAAAAACGATTCGATCGCCAGTTCCGACAGCGTCACGTCGAGCGGTGTGCCGAACACGGTGATGGTGCTGATGAACGACAGCACCTGATCGCCATGCGCCAGCCTGAGTGGGTGCACGATGGCATTCGGCTCGACCGACGCGGGCCGGCTGCCTGTCAAGCCGGACGGATAAGTCCGCAGTTCGCGCTCCAGTTCGATCAGCACCGGGTCGCCGCTCGCGTCGTTCTGGTGCTTGAGACGCTCAAGCAGATGCGTCCGCCATTCCCCAAGATTGACGATGCGCGGAGCGATGCCGCCGGGGTGCAGGCTGAGGCGAAGCACGTTGACCGGCGGCGTCAACAGCGAAGCCTCACTGACATCGGCAAGGAAGGGAGCGATGGCGGTGTTGGCCGAAACCAGGTTCCAGTGCCGGTCGACAGCGAGCGCCGGGAAGGGCTCGTGTCCCTTGAGCACGATCTCGACCGCTGCCAGCGCCGGCGCCAGCGTCGCGTCGCTGAGCGAGCGTTCGCCGAAGCTCGGGGCAAAGCCCGCGGCGAGCAGCAACTGGTTGCGCTGCCGGAGCGGGATCGACAGCTGTTCGGCCAGATGCAGCACCATGTCGCGCGACGGCGCAGCACGACCGCTCTCGACGAAGCTCAGATGCCGCTGCGAGATTTCGGCTTCCATGGCGAGGTCGAGCTGGCTCATGCGGCGGCGGGTGCGCCATTCCCGGATGAGGCTGCCGGCGGAATTTTGGGCTGTTGTCATGGGGCATGACTAGGCCGCCGTGAGGCGCATTTCAATTACCTGCGAGGTAATCGCTAGGTGAGCGCCCGCAGCTTCGCCTTCACTTCGAGAAAATCCCGCCAAGCCAGCTTCTTGTGCGCAGGCGTCCGCAAGAGATAGGCAGGATGCAGCGTCGGCATGGCGGGAATGGTGATGCCGGAAGCGGTTGTGTGGACGCGCCAGTTGCCGCGCAGCCGCAGGATGCCTTCCGAGGTGTTGAGCAAGGTCTTGGCTGACGGGCCGCCGAGATTGATCAGCACCTTCGGATTGACCAGCTCGATCTGCCGCTCGATGAACGGCCGGCAGATCTCGGTCTCGTGCGGCGTCGGCGTGCGATTGCCCGGTGGCCGCCACGGAATGACATTGGCGATGTAGACCGATGTCCGGTCGAGCCCGATCGCGGCCAGCATGCGGTCGAGCAACCGGCCCGAGCGGCCGACGAAAGGCAGGCCCTCGATGTCCTCGTCGCGGCCGGGCGCTTCGCCAACCAGCATGACGGCGGCCTCCGGGTTGCCGTCGGCGAACACCAGGTTCTTGGCCGTGGCCTTGAGATTGCAGCCGTCGAAGGCCGCCATGTGCTGGCGAAGCTCGTCCAGGGTCGTTGCCGTCGTTGCCAATTGGCGCGCCAGTGCCGCCTGCGCTTCGTCGGGAACCGTAGCGGTTGTGGACGGTGCGCGTGCAACGGGTGGCACATTTGCTCTGTCGGCCGGCTCGGGGCGCGACGCGCTCGTCGAGCGGTGTGGCGCAACGGTGTCGGCGGACGGCACCACCGCCCGCTCTACCGGTTTGGGCGCCTCGGCGAACCGGTTCACCGGCTGGTCTTCAAGCGCGTCGTCGACACCGGCGCTGGCATAAAAGGCCAGCAGGTCGGCAAGGTCCGATCGGCTGAGTGGGGAAGCGGCGGTCATTGCGGCACATTCGTCCGCAAGACGATAATTTGCAAGACTGTTGCCGCCTTCTTCACCCCCGTCGGTATGCGCGGGTCCTGCACCAGATAAGGTGTGGTCGGGTCATCAGGAATTCGAAGCTGATGGTGGCGAGTAATACGGTGACAGTGTACTTTTATCCCACGCGTCCATGCATCAAGAGTGGAACCCGGAATGGCGCACCTTCACCGAATGTATGCGTTCCAAACATGAGTCGAACAACGGAATTGCTGGACAGCGGTCAAAAGAAATAGTGCACTGTCACCGCATACCCATTGTTCATTCTGGGCGGCGCGCTGGTGGTAGGCTGAGATTCGGAGTAAAAGACAGGTGTGCGGGTGTCTGCACTTACAGAGATCGGATATTGTAATGGCGACGGAGAAAATCGACAAACCAGAGGATTTCATAAATTCTTTTTCATTCCACGATGTTAGTTTCGACCGAATAAATATCGATTTCGATAGTCAGACTGCGAAGCTGGTTACACCGGACATGAATTGGAATTACGAAGGCAGCTACGGATATGTTAAGAGACCGTGCAGCTTAATATTTGGAGGGACGACCGCGTATTTCATAGATGTTATTGATTTAGAAGGAGTAAGAATAGGAGACATAAGCGCAAATATCATAGGCGACTCGATTTTGGCAAATATTAATCTTAATCTTGGGGGTGGCAGCTCTAGCTGGGGACGAGATCGTGGCAGTATTAGGTTTATGTTTAAAACTCTTGAAATAGCCGACATGTAATTGCCCACCCCCTACCGCCACGGGAGTCTATCTCACCGAATGGATCGGAACCACACCCTTCGGCCCACGCCTGGCCACGGCCTTCGCCAACGAGATGCGGGAGGAATTACGGCGACAGTGCACTTTTATTCCTGAGGATGGACTGTGGCTAAAGCAAAGCTCCCTGATCTATCGGCCTTTCAGGAGCACCAATCCTCCCGCCTCGCCCTCGCCGCCGTGCTCATCTTCCTCCTCATTGTCTCCGCCGTCACCTCGACCTTCGCCCTGACCGCCTGGACGCGTCTGAAAATCGCGTCGAACGAGGCCGAAAGTGAGCGGCTCGGCCTGCTCGCCGAAGGGCTGACCAATGTGCTGGCCGCGCGGCTCTCCAGCGCCGGGCCGGACATCGGGCTGCCGCTGAATTTCGAGCCTGTCTCCTGCGTGGCCGGCGGTCTGACTGTCGTGACGCGACTGCAGGGGCATTCGGATTTGATCGACCTCGACGCCGCCGACCACAATCTGCTTGCCCAGGGATTCGCCTCGCTCGGCGTCGATCCGGACATGTCCAACTGGCTTGCGATCGCGGTCGAATATTCGCGCAGCGGCGCCAGCATCTTTGCCGCGGCCGGAAGCGCAGGGCGCCGTCGTTTGCAGGCCGGGATCGCCTGAATGTCGGCGTATTTCAGCCCGTCGGTATGCGCGGATCCTGCACCAGATAGAAGGTCCAGCGCGGCGTGTAATCGGTCATCAGGAATTCGAACCTGGCGGTTTTCATCGGATCGACCTTGCCATTCCTGAACAACAGCCGGTCATAGGGTTCGAAATCGCGATCGAAATCGGCGAAATTGCTCGACCAGATATTGTCCGGTGTCTTGTTGCGCTGGTCGAACGAAAGTCCGTCGCCGAACACGCTCGGCTGGTTCAGGATCTCCTGCAACTCAAACTGGAATTCGATCCAGGCCTGGCCGCTGTTGTTGAGCACATCGATGCGCATATACATGATGCCATTGGCGAATTCGCCAGACGGACCGAATGCCTGGATCGGCTTTGTCGTGCGGATGGTTAGCGTCACCGGCGTTGACGAATTCAGCTCTTCGGTGATGACCAGCGGGTCGTCCTTCGTTCCGATGCCCGAAGCGCCGGTGATGCGGAAGCCGCCAAGCTCGTCGGAGAAGGAGTAAGCGCCCGTCGCCCAGACTTTCACCTCGTCCGCGGCGGCGTAACCCGGTGCCAGCATCAGAAGGGCCAAAAGAAGCGCCCGGCAGACCCGGCCGGGCGTCGATGGAAAGCGCGTCGATGAAAAGCCGGCTGGCCCAGGAATGCGCATAGTGTGAAGTATGGCCGATAAGCGAGCCGTCGAACAATTAAAAACGTGAGCGCCGAGGCCCTGCCAGGCGAAAACAGCCGCCCAGCCCTCGCGATGCGCGACTTTTTGGCCAAAACGGCATTGTCACGTATGCGCCGGTTTCCTGTCGCCAATTGATGCGCTATGCAGCGCAGGAGCCAGCAAGATACCCGAATGGGATAAGCCAGTGCGGAGGGGTAGATGAGCGACATCGAACGCGAAAGCATGGAATTCGACGTGGTTATCGTCGGCGCCGGCCCGGCCGGCCTCGCCGCCGCCATCCGCCTCAAACAGGTCAATCCCGAACTCTCGGTTGTCGTCCTTGAAAAGGGCGGCGAGGTCGGCGCCCACATCCTCTCCGGCGCCGTCGTCGATCCGATCGGCATCGACCGGCTGCTGCCGGGCTGGCGCGACGAGGAAGGCCATCCTTTCAAGACGCCGGTCACCGCGGACCATTTCCTTGTGCTTGGCCCTGCCGGTTCGTTCCGTCTGCCCAATATCCTGATGCCGCCGCTGATGAACAATCACGGCAACTACATCGTCTCGCTGGGCAATGTCTGCCGCTGGCTGGCGACCAAGGCCGAGGCGCTTGGCGTCGAGATCTATCCGGGCTTTGCCGCGGCCGGCTTGCTCTACAATGAGGAAGGCGCCGTCACCGGCGTCGTCACCGGCGACATGGGCGTCGAGAAGGACGGCACGCACGGCCCGGGCTTTGCGCCCGGCATGGCGCTGATGGGCAAATATGTACTGATCGGCGAGGGCGCGCGCGGCTCGCTCGCCAAGCAATTGATCGCCAAATACAAGCTTTCCGATGGCCGCGAGCCCGGCAAATACGGCATCGGCCTCAAGGAACTCTGGCAGGTCAAGCCGGAGAACCACCGGCCGGGCCTGGTCCAGCATTCCTTCGGCTGGCCGCTCGACATGAAGACCGGCGGCGGCTCGTTCCTCTACCATCTCGAGGACAATCAGGTGGCGGTCGGCTTCGTCCTCCACCTCAATTACAAGAACCCCTGGCTGTCGCCGTTCGAGGAATTCCAGCGCTTCAAGACCCATCCGGCAATCAGAGGCACCTTCGAGGGCGCCAAGCGCCTGGGCTACGGCGCCCGTGCCATCACCGAGGGCGGCTGGCAGTCGGTGCCGAAACTGTCCTTCCCCGGCGGCGCGCTGATGGGCTGCGCGGCCGGTTTCGTCAACGTGCCGCGCATCAAGGGCTCGCACAACGCCGTGCTGTCCGGCATGCTGGCGGCCGAACATGTCGCCGAGGCAGTCGGCGCAGGCCGCGCCAATGACGAGCTTTCCTCCTATGAGGCGGCATGGCGGGCGACCGACATCGGCAAGGACCTCAAGAAGGTGCGCAACGTCAAGCCGCTATGGTCGCGCTTCGGCACCATCATTGGTGTCGGCATTGGCGGGCTCGACATGTGGATGAACACGCTGTTCGGCTTCTCACCTTTCGGCACGCTGAAACATGGCAAGGCGGACTATGCAACGCTCGAGCCTGCCGCCCAGCACAACAAGATCGTATATCCGAAGCCTGATGGCGTTTTGACCTTCGACCGGCTGTCTTCGGTGTTCCTGTCCAACACCAACCACGAGGAAAACGAGCCGGTCCACCTGCTTGTCGGTGACATGGAGCTGCAGAAGCGCTCCGAGCACGATGTTTTTGCCGGGCCTTCGACGCGTTACTGTCCGGCCGGGGTCTATGAGTGGGTCGACAAGGACGGCAATGCCGCCGCCGATCCAGCTGCGAAGGACGTGCGCTTCGTCATCAACGCGCAGAACTGCGTCCACTGCAAGACATGCGACATCAAGGATCCGAACCAGAACATCAACTGGGTGCCGCCGCAGGGCGGCGAGGGCCCAGTCTATCAGGGTATGTGAGTGACCGAGCCGGCGGCACCCTGCCGCCGGTCCTCTCGTCGTTGAAAGGAAGCGGATATGCGCTTGCTCACGCTTTCAAGTCTGGCGATCATCGGCGCCTTGTGCGGTTTCGCACCCGCCGCGTCGGCCGGCGTCAAAGTCCTGGTCAAGACGCAGACATACGACATCTCCGGCAAGACTGGAGAGGCTCTGATCGAGTCCATGGACCGCAACGGGCCGAGGCATGGCTTCATGACTCGCGCCATCGCACAGACCAGCTATACAAAGGCTTGGGACTTCGACCTTGTTCAGGTCAAGGGCACTTGCCGCGTCAGCCAGGCCAACGGAACGCTCAACCTGAATTTCACCTACCCCCGTGTCGCGTCCACCCTCCCGCCGGCCCTCGACAGACGCTGGAAGCGGTTTTTTGCCGGCGTCACCGCGCATGAGGAAACGCATGGCCGCATTGCCGAGGAGATGATGAGAGCGACCGAGAAATCGCTTAGGGGCCTGACAGTCCCCGATGACGCGCAATGTTCCAAGATACTGCGCGAGACGCGGCGGCGGATCGACGCTATCTTTGACGAATACGAGGCCAGGCAGAACGCCTTCGACGCGCGTGAACATCGCGAAGGCGGTCACGTAGAGTATCTCGTCGATGCGCTGGAGCAGCTATAGGGTCAAAACTCAATCAGCTGGCTGCAGTCAATGGTCGAGACGAGTGAACCATTTGAACCCGTCCGGCGGGACGAGCACAGAGCGCCAGTCTCGGACGTTTGGTTTGCTTCGAGCGAACGACCGCTTTTCACCGCCGAACGGTTGTCGGGGCGTCACAGCACGGCGCGGCTTGACATCAAATGGTGCGTTCCATCAGGACGGAGGGCAACATCGGCCCAGGGCCGATGCGCACTTCGATCCGCCCCACCGACCTGAAGCCCAAGGCCGCATAGAACCCCTCTGCGTTGAGACTCGCCTGGCATTCGAAACGGCGCACACCCGACGACCGTGCATCTTCTTCGCAACGCCGGTAAAGCTGGCGCCCGATCCCGCGGCCCAACCACTCGGGACGAGTGGCGAAATGTCGGATATGCGCGAGTTCGAGCGTCACCTCGGAGCTTCCCGGCCGTTCGCGGGACCAACCGCCGCAGCCGACAGCAAAGCCATTTTGATCTACCGCGAGATAATAGGTGCCAGCAGAAAGCAGCGCAGGGTTTGCGCGGGTGATCAAGGGCAGCGCGGCTTCAAGAATGGTCTGATCGTATACTGTGCGCATCAGGCCCGGGTAGGAAGCGAGAAGCAACTCGCTTACCCCAGACTCGTCCTCTGGCGTGGCGCGTCTGACGGTGAAGGTGGGGGACATGCACAGCGCCCCGTGTGTTGAGCGGGTCGATCTTCGGTGGACCACCCGGCCATGTCAAATAGAACACGCCAAGGGTCCGAACTCGGTCATTCGGCGGGATGGGTTTTTGACCCTGGAGCATGATCCTGAAAAGTGGAATCCGGTTTTTCGGAAAGATCATGTTCAAACGAACAGGCTCTAACCTCTATAACCGTTTCGCGTCTTTCCGGCCGATGTCAGCGACACGGTCGCGGTCTCGTGTTCGTCAGTCGGCTTTTGCTCGTTCAGCCTGAGCGAGAACTCCACCAGCACCGGCAGATGGTCCGAGCCGGTTTCCTCCAGCCGTGTCGCGGAATGAATGGTCACCCCGCCCTTGCTGAAAACCTGGTCGATCGGCAGGCCGGCGAAACGCCGCAGGAAATCCGGCAGCTTGATGTGTATCCAGGTCGGTCCGGCTGATGGCATGACGGTCAGCCCGCCGAGCGCGGCGACGCGGTGCACTGCGGCACTCCATGGCACGGCGTTGCAGTCGCCCGCCATGATGGCCGTCTCGCCGAGCGAGGAGAGCGATTCGGTAAGCTCACCGATCTGCCAGTGCTGCTCGCGTGGCCACGGCCAGCTGAGATGGATCGCGGCGACATCGACGCCAATGCCGCCGAAATCGACGGTCGCTGTCGCCATGGCGCCGCGCCGCTCGCAACGCGGCTCGGTGCCGGCGGCAAAGGGTCGCCGCGAGAGCAGCGCGACGCCGAATATGCCGTTGGGGTAGGGACAGAGGATCCGGTATGGATAGGCTCTGGTAATATAGCCAAGCTCGGTCGTCCACATCGCCGACACCTCGTCGAGGGTGATGACGTCGGGATTGGTCCGGCCGATCAGCGACAGCACCTTCTTCGGGGTTGGATTGTCGTAGCGCAGGTTCATCTGCAGCAGCTTGTAGACCATCTGGCCAGCGGGTCTGGCGACCGCTTGTACCGGCCACAGTTGCGGCAGCGCGCTCATTGTCGTGGCAAAGGCCGCCACGGCAAAAAGCAGCGCCGCGGCTGCTTGCAGGCGAAATGTCGTGGCCAGCAGCGGCAGCGCGCAAAGCGCCATCAGCACGGCGAGATGGACGCGGAAATGCGAGAAGGAATCGAAGGCGGGATGCAAGGCGCCGAAGAACCCGGCGACCAGGGCAACCGAGAACATCATCATCGCGATGAATGCCAGTGAAGCTGCCATGTCTCGACTGCGTCTCATCGGGTCAGGTCTGCACGGGTTGCCAAAGGTGGTGCTGGCACGGTTATCGGCAAAAATGCGGCTCAATCAAGATGACGAAATGCCCAATGCATGTCGCCCAAAAGTGCCCAGCGGTTTTGGGGCAACGACATGCATAAAACAAATGCATGTCGCCCAAAAGTGCGCAGCGGTTCTGGGGCAACGACATGCAAAAGACAAAGACCTAAAGCGGGTCGCGTGTATCCGTTTCAACGCGATACGCTTTAGGCGATGCGTCAATCCGGCCTATTGGAACGCCGTCTCCGAAAAACTTCTCAGCTTGCGCGAATGCAGTCGCTCCATCGGCATTTCCGCAAGCTTCTCCATCGCTCGGATGCCGATGGTCAGGTGCTGCGCCACCTGGCGCTTGTAGAACTCGGTCGCCATGCCGGGCAGCTTCAGCTCGCCATGCAGGGGTTTGTCCGAAACGCACAGCAGCGTGCCGTAGGGCACGCGGAAGCGGAAGCCGTTGGCGGCGATCGTCGCCGATTCCATGTCGAGTGCGATGGCGCGCGACTGTGACAGACGCTGCACCGGCCCGCGCTGGTCGCGCAGTTCCCAGTTGCGGTTGTCGATGGTGGCGACAGTACCCGTGCGCATGATGCGCTTGAGGTCATAGCCGGACAGGCCGGTGACCTCTGCGACAGCTTCCTGCAGCGCCACCTGAATCTCGGCCAGCGGCGGGATCGGCACCCAGACCGGCAGATCGTCGTCCAGAACGTGATCCTCGCGCACATAGGCATGCGCCAGCACATAGTCGCCGAGCGCCTGGGTGTTGCGCAGCCCGGCGCAGTGGCCAAGCATGACCCAGGCATGCGGCCTCAGCACCGCGATATGGTCGGTGATCGTCTTGGCGTTGGAAGGCCCGACGCCGATATTGACCATGGTGATGCCGCCATGGTTCGGTTTCTTCAGATGATAGGCCGGCATCTGTGGCAGGCGTGGCGGTGCGACCCCTTCGCTGGGCGCGCTTTGTCCAACCTTGGTGATGACATTGCCTGGCTCGACGAACTCGGCATAACCGCCGCCGCCATTGGCCATCAGGTCACGCGCACGGGCGACGAACTCGTCGATGTAGAACTGGTAGTTGGTGAACAGCACGAAGTTCTGGAACTGCTGCGGCGTGGTCGCCGTGTAGTGCGACAGGCGGTGCAGCGAATAGTCGATGCGCTGCGCCGTGAACGGCGCCAACGGCCGTGGTTCGCCGAAGGCCACTTCGAAAGTGCCGTTGGCAATCTGGTCGTCGGTGCCATCGAGGTCCGGGACGTCGAACAGGTCGCGGATCGGCCGCTTGATGCGCTCGGCGGCCGCGCCGTCGACATGGGTACCTTCGAGAAAGGCGAAATGCAGCGGTATGGGGGTGGTCGATTCCGACACGGTGACCGCGACACCATGATTGCGCATGATCAGGCGCAGCTGCGCGACCAAATAGCTCTCGAACAGGCCCGGCTGGGTGATCGTGGTCGAAAAATGCCCCGGCGTTGGCATATGGCCATAGGCCTGGCGCGAGTCGATCTGGGTGAACGAGTTGGTGGTGACGCCGATCTCCGGGTAGAAGGCGCGGTAGCGCTTGCTGTTATCGCCGCCCGCTGCCGCCAGTGCCGCAAAGGAGTCGCGCAGGAACTTGGTGTTGCGGTTGTACAGCGTCTGCAGCGCCGCCACGGCCTTTTCGGCGCTGTTAAAGCTTTGCCGGCCAAAAGGCTCGGGCATGACGACAGATTCGATGGCTTGTGGGTAGATTCGCTTTTCCATGGCTCAATATAGAGACTTGGATCGGCACTTGGGAGGGGTGTCACGACCGAAGGCGGCCAAAGCGTCGTTTTTCTTTAACCGCGCTGCAGGCTGACCAGGAGCACAAAGCCGACGCCGGACTTCCTCAAAGCTGGCGCTTCGATCGTCGAGCCGGCATCGGCGCGCATCATCGGCACGGCCAGAACCGGAGCGGCCAGAACCATCAGGATAAGCGCCGCCCGCGGCAGAAGCCGGAGGGTCTTGAGAGCGTTGGCGGCGATGCGGTTCATGGTGTTCTGCTTTTCTTTTCGAGGTCTGGTTTCTTTGTTCAGTTGCGAAGATGGGTGGGGCAGGCGAGGCGGCAGGTCCGGGAACTGGCTTCGTCCCAGGCGCGGGCCGGGCGCCCCGTTTCGGCGACGAGGATGGCGAAGAACATTCCAAACAGGCTCATCAGCAGGCAGACGATGGTGAAGCGGCGAGCAAGCATTGGGTCGTGTCTCCTTCAACACGCTGGAGAATGCCCGAGCGCGACTGAACCGGCTCTGATGCCGGCGTTCATCTGCGGTTCAAATTGATTGACGAGTTTTGACGGCGCCGGTGTCAGCTTCGACAGGTTCCAGCAGGAGGCGGCGAGGCGAGGGCACGTGCCCTCAACAAAACGAAAACGGGGCCCGTCGAGGCCCCGCCATCAAGTCACAAGGATGCGGTCGATCAGAGCTTGTGCCAGGTTTGGCTCTTGCAGATCAGTCCGCCGAGCACGCAGCCGCTCATTTTGAGCGAGGCGCCCGACAACGTCGCCTTGCCCGAATAGGTCTTGTCGTTTGCCGGATCGGTGATGTTGCCGGCATATTTGTTGTCGCCGGCGGCCTTGAGCGAACCGATGGTCTTGCCGGCATATTTGCCGGACTTGAGCGTGATGGAAAACGTGCCGCCGCCAGCGATGGCTGCGGTATCGCCGGCCTGCGTCTTCCAGTCGCCCTCGATCGGATCGGCCCACGCCGCACCCGCCATGATCAATGTGGCCGCCAGGGCCAGGCTCACTTTTCGAAACATGGTCTTCTCCCTTTGGATATCCGGCCGGATGCTCCGCCTCGCCGGTCTGCCGCTTACGCAAACGTAAGCTAATCCAGCTCCTGGCAAAACAAAAGCGGTGCCGCAGCGGAAGACTTTGGGATTTTGAAAGGCGCCAATGCGGGCCGTGCGGGCAAGGAAAGAAAGCATCGGCGGATCGTGTTTGTTTCCCGTGGTTAGCGGAGTGTTGATTCCCGCCGCGAAAATTTTCGTCGAATTTGAGGAAAACCGGCGCGATTGCTGGCTTTGTATCCTTAACGAATTTCGGCGTTTACCTCTTGTTTTAGCTTTGTTTTCCTCAAATTAAGCACGCCACTTAACGACGGATTCAAGCCTCCACGGCATTCTCGAAAGCATCGGAAGAGCAGCCCGCAAGGACGAAAGAAGGCAGCTCTCGGGAGCCTGACAGGGGCCAGAAACAGGGGATTTGAAATGGCACGTTTTGAAATGCTTGAAGCAGGCTTCGGCGCCATGGGGGCAACTGCCCAGGCCGACATCCTTTTCGAACTGGGCATGATGTATGCGACCGGCCGCGATTGCGAGACCGATGTCATTGCCGCCCACAAATGGTTCAACATCGCCGCGATCAAGGGGTCGGCCCGCGCTGCGGAACTGCGCTCGGAACTGTCGGCAGCGATGTCCAAGGTCGAGATCGCCAAGGCGCTTCGCGAAGCCCGCGAATGGATGACCATGCACTGAGATCTGCCAACCGCGGATAGACCTATCGAAGACAGGGAAGCTCGGGATCAAGACCGCACAGACGGCCAGACCCGGTGAAATAGAAGGCCGCGCAAGACGGTCGACGACCTAGAGCATGATCCCGAAAAATGGAATCCGGTTTTCGGAATCAGGCTCAAACAAAGAGATAAAAAGAACGCGACAGGCCAGCTAGGCTCAGTCGCGCGATGCGGGGAAGGCGAGTTGGATTTCGGGGCGCGGGGGCGCTTGGGGACCGCTTGACGAGCAAAAAGCCACGACCAGCCGGAACAAGGCTGGCGTGGCTTTTTGCGTGGAAGAGGTCTTGCAGGCCCAATCGAGTGCCGCCGATGCGCCTAGACAGGCCCAGTGAAGGATGAAATTGTCCCGCCTCTCTGGAAGAAGCGCGGCCGGACGACCGCGCGTGAGTGGAGGAGTTCTATCACCATGAAAAAAATGAGTATTTTGAGCGCGGCCGTTTTTGGCCTGATGATGAGTGCGCCGGTCGCATTCGCCGACGACATCACCTTTGCGGTGGTCGGTCCGATGACCGGACAGCTCGCCACCATCGGCGATCAGTTCAAGCAGGGCGCACAGGCCGCTGCTGACGCGATCAACGCGGCGGGTGGTGTCGACGGTCGCCAGATCAAGTTGAGTATCCAGGACGACCAGTGCGATCCCAAGCAGGCCGTGTCGGTCGCCAACCGGATCGTCGCCGATGGCGTCAAGTTCATCGATGGCCACGCCTGCTCGGGTTCGAGCATTCCGGCCTCTGCCGTCTATGCCGAAGCCGGCGCCCTGATGATGAGCCCGGCCTCGTCCAACCCGGTGCTGACCGACGCGGCCGCCAAGGCCGGTTGGCCGACGATCATGCGCCTTTATACGCGTGACGATGCGCAGGGCGCCTTCATCGGCCCATGGATCGCCAAGAAGTTTGCCGGCAAGAATGTCGTCGTCCTGCACGACAAGAGCGCCTACGGACAGGGCGTGGCCGACGCCGTCAGGGCGACCATGAATGCCGGCGGCCTCAAGGAAGTGTATTATGACGGCATCAATGCCGGCGAGAAGGACTATTCGGCTCTCGTCACCAAGCTAAAGGACTTGAAGGCCGACGTCGTCTATTTCGGCGGTTACCATCCTGAAGCCGGTCTGATCCTGCGCCAGTCGGCGGAACAGAACCTCAAGTTCCAGCTGATCATGCCGGACTCCATCGCTTCGCCGGAGTTCTGGCAGGTTGCCGGCCCGGCCGGCGAGGGCACCATGTTCGTCTTCCCGTCGGATCCGCAGGCAAAGCCTGAAGCCAAGGCCGCGGTCGAGAAGATCAAGGCGGGCGGCTTTGTACCGGAAGGCTTCACGCTGTTCTCCTACGCGGTGGTCCAGGCCTTCGCCGAAGGCGTCAAGCGCGCCGGCAGCGATGACCCGGGCAAGGTCGCCGAAGCGTTGAAGAACGGCACGCCGATCAGCACCGTTGTCGGCGACGTCACCTTCGACGAAAAGGGCGACCTCAAGAATGCCAGCTATGACATCAACCAGTGGCATGACGGCAAGTACGCGCCGATCGCGCAGTAATCGCTGACGTCGCCTGGAGGCAAGGCATTGCAGCGCCGCGCGTTCTTCTGGATGCGCGGCGCTTTGATGCAACGACCTAATACGTCACGGTAACGACAACAGTATCGGTATAGACGCCGGCCGAGGGTGTCGTCTGCGGGGGAACACGGCCGTAGACGGTGAGATCATGCGCCGCACCGTCGCCGCTTCCCGCCACGGTACTTCCTGGCGTCGACGCATCGCCCCATGGCTGGCTGCGTGCGACATCCTTGTAGAGGCCGTAGGTTACGGTTTCCGCGCCCTTGGACATCTTGCGCGAGGTCGGGGGCGAACCGCTCGTTCCGCCGTTAAGCGACACTGTGTAAGGCGTGCCCGGAGTGCATCTGACGGAAACTTCACCGGTCGCATCGACATTGGCGCCCAGAATGCCGTTTGATCCGAAATCGATGTTCTGGATTGCCAGCAGACAATTGGCCGGAACGGTCGCATTGATCGTGAATGTGGGTCTGTCGACGGAGCCGGCGCTGGTGCTGCAATCGTTGAGCAGGCTGTATCGATAGCGGAACTCGACGTGGCTCCCGGAGAATGTGGAGAGATAGGTCGCCGGCACCGCGGTCATCGCCTGTCCGCCCAACACGGCGCCATAGATCGTCTGGCTGCTGGAACCGCTGCCGAACGCGTTCAGCGTCAGGGCAAAGGCCGGCGCCATAGGCGGATACGGCCACGCATAGGAGCCCCACACCGCCGAGCGCGCGGAATCCGAATAAAGCTGGTAGTCGAGATGATTGGCGCCGCTCAGCATTTGACGGGCCGAAGCCGTGGCGCCGCCGGTGCCCGTACCCAGATTTGGGCAGACGAGGATGCGCTGCAACGTCAATCCAGTGCAGTTTACGCTGAGTGCGGCTGTTGAATTGCTTGACGAACCGGAAAGCGTATCGACCAGCCCGAAATTCATCGCCGATACGCCAAAGCTGCAGCTTTGGGCCCAGGCAACGGTCGGCAAGAGCAGGGCGGCCGACAGCATAGCGAAACGGAGCATGGTTCGTCCTCGCCTCAAAAACAGGTGACCTGCTTGATGATTACCTGTTGGCCGGGCACTGCCCGATAGGCGAATTCAGCTCGACACGAGCTGCCATCCGGCAATTCAATGGCCACGGCATTTTGTCGATGAAGGGTGCGGATATAGGCCTCGCCGTCGTACCCGATCACAAATTCCTCGTCGGCGCCCTCGACGCGGCCCTTGGCGCCGACGGCGATCGGCGTGCCTTTGCGGTCGACCAGGGAGACAAGCGCCGCATCGGCGGCCTTTGAAACGCCGAAATCAAGGACGACGCCACTTCGATCGGCCGGCACGACGATTTTGCGCGTCTCCGGCACGTCGGCATCGACCGTCAAGTTCCTTGGATCGATGGAAATGGTGTTGTCTTCGTAGGAGTTCAGATCGGGAACCAGGATCTTTCCCTGCCGGTTGCTGACGCCGACCGGCCTGTTCTGGTGCTGGACTTCCACGCCAGCAACGCCGACGTCGACAACAGCAAACGCGTCGTCGATACGGTTGGTGGCAAAAATGCCGCCGCCGGCGACGGCGATTGCCCCATCGACCTCTGCGGTTCCACGAACGCTCTTGTCGAATTGCTGGATGCCGGTCTCCACTCGTGCCCATGGTGAACGGTAGCTGACGGCAGCCGACCGATTGGGCGTGCCGCCCTCGGACGTCCTCGCGCGCCAGCCGATGCTGCCGTTCTCCAGCCGTTCGGATTTGGCGATGTCGGCGAACACCGACACGCCATCAGGGCCGTCTGCGACCCCGGTCGAGGCGGTGACATCATCGCCGAGCGGCATGGAGATGCCTGCAAACACGCCAAAACTGTTTTTGTCGTCAAGGTCGGTGAAGGCAGTGGCATAGAAGCTGCTGTCCTTGAACACTGTCTGGCTGTACGAAACGCCGACGATCTGGCTGCTCTCTCCCTCGGCGCTCTTTATGTGCGCGTAGGAAAGGTTGAGGTTTGAAAAATCAAGTGGCATCGGCACGCTCAGCGTCACCTGGTCGAGCGCGCGAGGAACGCCGGCGCTGAAGATCGGGAATTCGTCCGGGCCCGGGACAGCGTCGATGTCGGCGGTGACCGATGCAATGTCCTCGTAGCCGCCGAACGCGCGTTGTATGCGGCCATAGAGGGACCATCCATCGTGGCTCAGCTCAAGCGAGGCGTTGACGAGCGCACCCGTCTGGCCTTCGTGATGGCTGCCTGCCGCCGCGATGGAGGCTGCGCCGAAATAGCCGAGCGGAAACGCCATGCCGGCGCCGCCATTCACAAGATCCTCGCCACCCTCGACGTGGCCTTCCAGTGTCAGCCAGTTGGTCAGCCCGTAGCGCGTGCTTGCCGAGCCATAAATGGCCCCGTCATAATCATAGGATTCGACACCGAAATTGCGCCGTGGAGAGCCGACCTCGGCGGTGAAATCGAGCAGGCCCCGCTTCAGAAGCATGTTGGAATTGTAGAATGGCAACGTCACGGTGGTTTCACGGCCGAGGCTGTCGCGCAGGACAATTTGGGCTTGGCCAGCTCCGGTGAATATTGGCAGGTTTGTCACCTGAAACGGCCCGGCCGGGACGTCGCTGCTATAGGTCCGCGCATTCTGTGTGTAGACCTCGAGCGTCGAGGGGACAGCAGCGGTTCCTGAAAAGCTTGGAAGCGGCAAGGTGACCAGATCGGAACGCAGGGAAAAATTGCGCTGGATCTGAAAGCCGCCGAGATACACAGGCCTGGTCCACGCCAGTCCACCCGAGACAAAGTCACCCGCTTTGTAGGTTAGCAACCGCTCGGGATCGGAATAACTCCAGGTCGTGTTCAGCCGAGTGAAGCCGTCGAGTTCGCCGTCGGACAGGCTGGCGATAAAGCCTTGGCTCAACGTTCCGTAGGGGCTGAAAAGCCGCGCATCGAAACCGCCTGAGACGCCGCGAAAGAGCTGCGAGGTGCGATCCTTCAGATCGTTGGTGCTGGCGAACAGGGAGTAGTTCAGCACACCGCCAAAACCGGATTGCGGCTCGATCCTGTCCCGCTTGCCCTGCAGGGCAATGTCGATGACGTGGGCGGAGCGTGCCGCATTGGTGGCCGTCACATAGAGACGTTGGGTCGCTTCATCGATACGATAGGAGACGTCCGGGAGCCGATCGACCCGCACCAGGTGATCGCCACCCATCGCACTTTCGACAGGCTCCAGCCCAACCTGCTGCAATTCGTCCGGCGTGGAGGCCAGGCCGCCATCCGATAGCTGCTTGAAAGCGCCGATCAGCCCCGTCGAGACGTCGTTGACGAAGACTTCCAGATACAGATCGCGGCCGTCGGCCGGGGCCGCTGCGGAATCCGTCACCGAGGCGGACGGCAACATATCTTGGGCTTTGACCTGCATGGTGGGAAATGCGGCCACGACAGCGGTGATCGCGACCCTACTGGCCTTTGATCGCAACGTTGGCATCGAACGGTCCAAAATCGCTCTGGGCCGACAACGAAACTGCCCCGCCCGAAAGCGCCTTCCCCGCGACCGGCCATTGCATGGTCGCACCGCCGAGCACGTAGCCGACAAGACCGTTGCGGCTGCCGAGTTTTCGTCCGCTTTGAGTCAGCATCAAATCGGACAATCTCAAGCGACTTTCGCCGGTGTTTCTTGCTGTCAGGACCAGCCTGCGACCCTTGCCCGAGAGGCTCCAGGAAACATTTGGAGCAGCCGCATCGGGATTGCGAAAGAACACCGGAACTGAATAGCGCAGTACCAGACTGACGGTTCCGGCCTTCTTTCTCGACGGATCAGGAAGTTCGTCGATGATGACACGATAACTTTCCTCGCCCGCAACGGCCGATTTCGATACCCGCACAACCCGCACCGTATAGTTGGCGCCGGGGCCAAGCTTCGCAGCCGGGGGACTGGCAACAACATCACTGGTCGGCTCAAGCCGTTCGATGCCGCCCTCTTGCGTCCAGCGAAACACTCTCATCTGTACGTTGATGGGCTGCTTCGCCTCATTGCGCAGGGTCAAGACCGCCGCGCTGTCCGGCGCTATCATCTCGATGTTGGTCGGCGCCACCCGAAGCGACGCTGCTTGCGCCGAACCGGCCGCGAGCAGTAAAAGCGCGATCGCGCCAATGCTTCTGAGCATGGAACGCATGGCGTCCTCCTTGTTTGAGAGCACCTTAATAGGTGACGGTGATCGCAACCGTGTCTGTGTAGACACCCGCGCCAGGCGTTGTTTGCGGCGGCACGCGCCCATAGACCGTCAGCGGTTGCGCGGCGCCATTGCCGGTGCCAGCCACCGTGTCGGTGCCTATGGTGGTGCCCCATAGCTGGGCTCGCGCCACGTCACGATAAAGCGAGTAGTTGACGACCGCGGCCGCTGGGCCAGTCATCTTGCGGACGGCGATCGTCGCCCCGGCGCCGGCGCCGGCGCTCAGGCCCACATTGTAGGGCGTACTGCTGGTGCATTGCACTGAAATGGTGCTCGTCTGGTCGACATTGGCGTCAATGACACCGTTCGTGCCGAAATCCATATCGGTCGCGGTCTGAACCTTGCACTCCGCCTGGATGGTTATCCGGACTGTCATGTTGCCGGTAGCGGTCGCTGCCTGTGCGGGACTGAACCACAGCAACGGAAATGCGGCGGTCAAAGCGAGCGCTTTGATTGAAGTCTTCATGGGTTTTCCCCCGAAAGGCCGCGTAAGGAAATCCGCCCGATCCCGTCAACGCTAACCCATTGTTTGCAGATATCAAACCCTGGAGAAAGAATAGGCTATAAATAAACTTAAAGCAAATTTCAGGCAGATTGACGGGAAAAGGGTCTTTAAGTAAAAGTGTATATATATGTTTTTCTGTTCCGGCGGATCGCATAATCATCAAGGTAGAAATGATAATCTCGATATTATGAGCTGGGATTGCGCTTTATATTTTATTGGCGGCCAGACGCCGCCAGAAGCCACCTCGTCGCGGCGATGCTCATTTTGGCCGGGCGCCTCCTGGCGCCGGCCTTCTTCCTCCTACTGAAATCGTCAAGCACGCCCTTGCGAGGGCGAAGCTTGCGCGCCGGCCATGCTTTCGCCACCCGGCCGAAGTCTAATTGACATCGTCCGACCCATCCGCGGCTCCCGAGCGGGCGGAAGAAGGAATTTCCCATGGCTTCGACCGCAGCGTTGATCTGGTATCTAGTAATCGCCGGTCCGCAAGGCGGAATGGTCGTGCTGCCCAGCACCTTCGACAAGCGCGAACAATGCACCGCCGCCATCACCGAATATCAGAAGCAGCCGACACCGGCCGGCTGGTCACTGCAGTGCGTCCCGAGCGCCTCACCCTTTGCCGACAATGGGTCGGCGGAGTAAGGAGCATCGCAGCGGTGGCCTACACAGTGATTTGGTATGGGAAACAGGGCGTCGTTGAAAAGACGCCATTCGATGCCGAGAAGGCTGCGAGGGACCACGTCTTTGCGACCTTTCCTGCTCGGAAGCGGGATGACGGTATCGTAGCGGTCGAAATACGCAAAGACGACGACACGGTTGTATTCAGTCGAGCCGGAGGCAGCTAAGTCGTAAGGCATTTTGCGTTTGGAGGGATGGCGGCGATCACTGAATGTGTCGGGTCCGCTGCCGGGGAGACAGCGGACTCAAACCAGGGCCTGGAGGGGGCAAGGCCCTTTATGATCCCTATGCGGGGATCATGGTGATAACACCGGGCGAGTACAAACGTTCCGTCGGCTGAAAGATATATCGGCGAGGAGGCGAAGCCGGCATCATCGAAAACAACGAGATGTAGGCGCGATTGCGGAGTGTATCGTTTTACACAATCCTGAATTGCTGGACTCGCGCGATGCGCCGGCAGTTTAATTTCTGCGTCAGGCCAAAAGGGGGAAAAGGCCGCGAACTGGGAGGATGTAGTCCATGAATTATGATTTTGGGATCGCCATTCGATCTGACGATCAGCCTTACGACGTTACCTCTTTCGCCAAAAAGCATGGCCTGACGATACCGGCTGCGGACGCGGTTCTTTTCGCCAAAGGCCCGTCTCGGACGGCGTGCGATGCCGCCGCATTGGCGTTCCTCTGCGCAGTCGCCGCATACGCCAAGAAACAATCGGTGCGCTAGCCTTCGTCACGAAAATCCTGCAGCGAAGCATGGCGGAGGTCTTCCTCGCCACGCCATGATCTCACCAAGCGGCTCTGTTGGCTGGAGATGGACGCATGACAACCAAACCGCAAAAAATGGTCATCGGCGACACCGATAACCATTCTAAAATGCGGGTCCGGATGATGGCCTCTGGCAGTCAAACCCCGCCCGCGTTAAAATGGGACAGGGGGACATTCACCAACCCAGCAAGGGAGGTCCGCCATGAAAGTCAAAGACGCAATGCATAAGGGTGTCGACTGGGTCAGCCCCGAAACCGATGTCACCGAACTGGCGAAAATTATGCGAGCCCAGGATATCGGGTCGATTCCCATTGGAGAGAACGACCGACTGATCGGAATGGTGACCGACCGCGATATTGTCTGCAAAGGACTTGCGGACGATGGTTTCGACGGCCGCACGGCAACGGCGCGCGATGTCATGACGACCGGCATTCACTGCTGCCGCGAAGACGACGATCTGGCCAAGGCCGTACAGCACATGGAAGAACTGAAAATCCGCAGGTTGCCGGTGATCAACAAGAATATGCGGATGGTCGGCATCCTTAGCGTCGGCGACGTCAGTCAGTCGGCACCGAGGGAAATGGTGTCCGAATACGTCAAGAGCGTTTCCGCCCATCACCACTGAAGGGCGGCTCGCCCGTGCCGGCGCGCTGCAGCCAGAGCGGCGGCAGAGATGTCCGGTCAACGAGGGCGACGCCGACACTTCATGCTACGCGGTCCCGCCATCGCTTCACCGAAACGCGCGCTGGCGGGACCCAGGGGCGCGTCGCGCGTCCTGGTGCCCGCCTGTGGCCAGCGCCATGCCCGCCGGCGTCCCGGCCATTTTTCTTTGCAATCCATCGTCCGCTTTCGGCTGTCAGCTTGCGGCCGCGGTCGGGGCGCTCTGGTCCTCGACGAACCGCACCAGCACCGTCCCGTCGGTGACCTGCGCTCCTTCGGTGGCGATCTCGGCGATCACTCCGTCATGCGGCGCGGCGATGGTGTGCTCCATCTTCATCGCTTCGAGGATCAGCAGCGGCTGGCCCTTGATCACCGCATCGCCCTTTGCCGCACGCACCAGCTTGACCAGCCCCGGCATCGGCGCGCGCAGGCTGCCGGCGCCTGCTGCCGCCTCATCGGCCCGCGCCAGCGGGTCCGGCACGGCGAAGGTATAGCCAACGGCGCCTTCGAACACGGTGATGTGGCCCGGCCAGCGGGCGAGGCGTGGTGTGGCGCGAAGATCATGCGAGTTGGTGTCATCATAAGGCTTGTCCAGCGCCACCTGGAACCGCCCGTCCAGCCGCATCGAAACCCTTGCCGCGATATCGATTTCGCCGAACTTCAGCCGTGTGCGCCGCGCCACGCTGTGGAAATGCGCATAGCCGGCAAGCGACGACCATGGATCGTCGGATGGCGGCGATGCTCCGGCACCTGAGGCCGCAAGCGCGGCTGCTGCAACGGTTTCGCCGCTCGGCGGCACGACTTCGGTCAGTGCCGGTTGATGCCTGGCGATCAGGCCGGTGTCGACATCGCCCGCGGCGAAGTCCGGATCGGCGGCCAGAGCGGCAAGAAAGGCGGTGTTGACGGTCGAGCCGGCGATTTCGGTTTGCGACAGTGCCGCGCCGAGCGCTTCCAGCGCCGCCTGCCTATCCTTTGCGTGGACGATCAGCTTGGCGATCATCGGGTCGTAATAGGGCGAGATGGCATCACCGGCCCGCACGCCGGTCTCGATGCGCATCGTGGCGCCTTCGGGGCTCGAGTCCGGAAACTTCAGGTGATGCAGCGTGCCAGTCGCCGGCAGGAACCCCTTTGCCGCATCCTCGGCATAGATGCGCGCTTCGAAGGCATGGCCGGCAAGCGTTATCTCGCTCTGCGTCTTCGGCAGCTTTTCGCCGCTGGCGACCCGCAACTGCCACTCGACCAGGTCGGTGCCGGTCACCATTTCGGTGACCGGGTGTTCGACCTGCAAGCGGGTGTTCATTTCCATGAACCAGAAGCGGTCGGCCTTCAGGCCCTGCGAGGCGTCGACGATGAACTCGATGGTGCCGGCGCCGGAATAATTGATCGCCTTGGCGGCTTTCACCGCCGCATCCGTCATCGCCTTGCGCAGTGCCGGCGTCATGCCGGGGGCGGGCGCTTCCTCGATCACCTTCTGGTGGCGGCGCTGCGCCGAACAGTCGCGCTCATAAAGATGCACCGCATTGCCGAAATTATCGCCGAACACCTGCACTTCGATATGTCGCGGTTTGTCGACATATTTCTCGACCAGCACGTGGTCATCACCGAAAGCAGCCTTTGCCTCGCGTCGCGCGCCGGACAGTGCCTCGGAAAACGCATCGGGATGCTCGACCCGGCGCATGCCCTTGCCGCCGCCGCCGGCGCGCGCCTTGATCAGCACGGGATAGCCGATCTCGCGCGCCTTGGAGGCCAGCAGCACGATCTCTTGCGCCTCGCCATGGTAGCCCGGCACCACCGGCACGCCGGCCTTTTCCATCAGCCGCTTGGCGGCGTCCTTCAGTCCCATGGCACGGATCGAGGCCGCCGACGGGCCGATGAAGATGAGCCCCGCCGCCACCACCTGGTCAACGAAATCGGGGTTTTCCGACAGGAAGCCGTAGCCGGGATGAATGGCTTGCGCGCCCGTCGCCAGCGCCGCAGCGACAATCTTGTCGCCGCGCAGATAACTCTCGCCAACGGGTGAGGCGCCGATGTGCACGGCCTCGTCGGCCATCTCGACATGCAGGGATTTCGCATCGGCATCCGAATAGACGGCGACGGTGCGCACGCCCAGTTTGCGCGCCGTGCGGATCACCCGACAAGCGATCTCGCCGCGATTGGCGATCAGGATCTTGGCGAACATGGAGCCTCCCGGGTTTGCCGCGGGCGGCGCCAGTCTGGCCGCCGGCTTACTTCGACGCAGCGATCGCGCAGCCGCCGCTTGCGGTCTTGACCTTCCACCTGGCGAAGCCGCTCTGACAGGCGCGCAACGCAGTTTCCTCCGCAGCCTTCTGCGAAGGTGCGTTCAGCTTCACGCTGCAGAAAATGTGGAGATCGACGACGCGCGAATAGAACGTCGTGGCGTAGGCTGAATGGCCGCTCGCCGCGATATAGGCGAGGTAGGATTTGTAGCAGGCTTCCTTCGGATCGAGCGACAAGGTCGGAGAAAACCGCTTGTCGCCCATCTTGCCTGCCAGCGATTCCGCCGAGCCGGCGCCATGTGTTGCGAATATGAGCAAACTCGCAAGTATCGAAGCAGTTGTTCGCTGGTAATATTTCAGTTTCATTTCCGCCCTGTCCCCATTGCACTGTGCAGGATGAGCGATAGCGAATATTTTGCCTCGCCGCCAGCTCTCTGGCGGTGTTTCGATGCTGCCTATGCTGGTGAATCGGTTGGTCCATACAGTTCAGCTTTTTCGCAGGGCAGCAACGGCCTGCCGGTATAGTTCCGCCATTTGGTCGTCGAAGCAGCAAAAAATGACGGTTTCCGGCATTGTTCGCTCATCGATAAACGCGCCGACCGTGTCGACAGCGATCTGCGTCGCCTCATCTTTCGGGTAGCGGTAGACACCCGTCGAGATCGCCGGAAACGCCACCGTGCGGCAGTCATTGGCGGCGGCGAGTTCGAGCGAACTGAAATAGCAGGAGGCCAGCAATTCGGCTTCGCCTTTGCCGCCGCCTTGCCAGACCGGCCCGACCGTGTGGATGATGTATCGCGCAGGCAGTTTATAGCCCTTGGTGATCTTGGCTTCGCCGACCTTGCATCCATTCAGCATGCGGCATTCGAACTCGAGCTCGCCGCCGGCCGCGCGGTGAATGGCGCCATCGACCCCGCCACCGCCGAGAAGCGAGGTGTTGGCGGCGTTGACGATGGCATCGACGGCCAGTTTGGTGATGTCGCCGGTGTGAACCTCAATCCGCGCACGGTCGTTCATGTCACATCCTGAACACGCCGAAGCGCGTCTCCTCGATCTCGGCGTTGAGCGCGGCGGACAGGCTCAGCGCCAGCACCTCGCGCGTCTTCGCCGGGTCGATGATGCCGTCGTCCCAAAGGCGGGCGGACGAGTAGAGCGGATGGCCCTCATGCTCGTATTTCATCAGGATCGGCTTCTTGAATTTCGCTTCCTCTTCGGCGCTCCATTCGCCACCCTTGCGCTCGATGCCTTCGCGCTTGACCATGGCGAGCACCGTCGCCGCCTGTTCGCCGCCCATCACCGAGATGCGGGCGTTCGGCCACATCCACAGGAAGCGCGGTGAATAGGCGCGGCCGCACATGCCGTAATTGCCGGCGCCGAACGAACCGCCAATGATGACAGTCACCTTCGGCACCCTGGCGGTGGCAACCGCCATCACCAGCTTGGCGCCATCCTTGGCGATGCCGCCCGCTTCGTATTTTCTGCCGACCATGAAGCCGGTGATGTTCTGCAGGAAAACAAGCGGGATCTTGCGCTGGCAGCATAATTCGATGAAGTGCGCGCCCTTCAATGCGCTTTCGGAAAACAGCACGCCGTTGTTGGCGATGATGCCGACCGGCATGCCATGGAGATGGGCAAAGCCGGTGATCAGCGTGGTGCCGTAGTTCTGCTTGAATTCGTCGAATTCGGAGCCGTCGACGATGCGCGCAATCACCTCGCGCGCGTCATAGGGCTGGCGCAGGTCCGTCGACACGATGCCGTAGAGCTCATCCGCAGCGTGAAGCGGCGGAATCGGTTTCTGTAAGTTAAGGCTTACGGTCTTGTTCCGATTCAGGTTTTTGACGATGCGACGACAAATGGCGAGCGCATGGTCGTCGTCCAGGGCATAGTGGTCGGCAACGCCGGAAAGCCGCGTGTGCACGTCCGCGCCGCCGAGGTCCTCGGCGCTGACGTCTTCACCCGTGGCGGCCTTCACCAGCGGCGGTCCACCAAGGAAGATGGTCGCCTGGTTGCGCACCATGATCGTCTCGTCGGACATCGCCGGCACATAGGCGCCGCCCGCCGTGCAGGAACCCATGACGCAGGCGATCTGCGGGATGCCGGCCGCCGACATGTTGGCCTGGTTGTAGAAGATACGGCCGAAATGCTCGCGATCGGGAAACACCTCGTCCTGGTTGGGCAGATTGGCGCCGCCGCTGTCGACCAGATAGATGCAAGGCAAATTGTTCTGCAGCGCGATCTCCTGCGCCCGCAAATGCTTCTTCACGGTCAGCGGATAATAAGTGCCGCCCTTCACCGTGGCGTCGTTGACGACGACCATCACCTCGGTGCCTTCGACGCGGCCGACGCCGGCGATCATGCCGGCCGACGAGATCTCCTCGCCATACATCGACCATGCGGCGAACTGGCCTATCTCGAGGAAGGGCGAGCCGACATCCAGCAACTGCGCAAGGCGGTCGCGCGGCAGGAGTTTGCCGCGGGAAACGTGGCGCTCACGCGCCTCGTCCGAGCCACCGCGCTCGACGCTTGCCGCCTTGTCCGCAATGTCGGCGACCAGTGCTCGCATGCGCTCGGCATTGGCGCGAAAGCTGTCGGAGGAGGGGGAGATCTGGGACTGGAGTACGGCCATACTACACCCCCTCCGCCATGATCTCGCGTCCGATCAGCCAGCGGCGGATTTCGCTGGTGCCGGCGCCGATTTCGTAGAGCTTGGCGTCGCGCAACAGCCTGCCGGTCGGATAGTCGTTGATATAGCCATTGCCGCCGAGCAACTGGAGAGCGTCGAGGGCCATCAGCGTTGCCTTTTCTGCAGCGAACAGCACGCAGCCGGCGGCATCCTTGCGCGACGTCTGGCCGCGATCGCAGGCGGCGGCGACGGCATAGACGTAGGCGCGCGCGGCGTTCATCGTCGTGTACATGTCGGCAAGCTTGCCTTGCACCAGCTGGAACTCGCCGATCGGCTGGCCGAACTGCTTGCGCTCGTGCACATAGGGGATCACCACGTCGAGGCACGCCGCCATCAGGCCGATCGGGCCGCCGGCGAGCACGGTGCGCTCATAGTCGAGGCCCGACATCAGCACTTCGACGCCGCGGCCTTCCTCGTGCAGCACGTTTTCGAACGGCACTTCGACATCCGAAAAAACCAGTTCGCCGGTGTTGGAGCCGCGCATGCCGAGCTTGTCGAGTTTCTGCGCCACGGAGAAACCGGCCATCGCTTTCTCGACGATGAAGGCGGTGATGCCGCGTGATTTCCGTTCCGGATCGGTCTTGGCATAGACGACCAGCGTTTCGGCGTCCGGCCCGTTGGTGATCCACATCTTGGTGCCGTTGAGCACATAGCGGTCATTGCGCTTTTCGGCGCGCAGCTTGAGCGACACGACGTCCGAGCCGGCGCCGGATTCCGACATCGCCAGCGCACCGACACACTCGCCCGAGCACAGGGCAGGGAGATATTTCTCCTTCTGCGCCGGCGTTGCCCAGCGGTTGATCTGGTTGACGCAGAGGTTGGAATGGGCGCCGTAGGAGAGGCCGACCGACGCCGAGGCGCGAGAGATCTCTTCCACCGCGATCACATGCGCAAGATAGCCCATGCCGCTGCCGCCGAAATCGGGGTCGGCGGTGATGCCGAGCAAGCCAAGTGCGCCGAGTTCGCCCCACAGATGCGCCGGGAATTCGTTCGAGCGATCGATGTCGGCGGCGATCGGCGCGATCCTGTCCTGGGCGAAGCGCCGCACCATATCGCGCAGCGCCTCGATATCCTCGTCATGCCCGAAGCTGAGCGTGTTCGTGTACATGCTTTCCTCCTGCCCGCATGACCCCGAAGATCCCTCTCGATCTTCGAAGGAGCATACGCGAAATCAAAGTGCTGCGGCGTCTCTTGCGCGTCCGAGGGCGCGCGCGCTGTCATGGGTCGTCTCGCCGTCGGTTCCTGCTCCAACGAGACGCATTGTCATTGAAAGATATGTCGCCGTCACCTCAGTTATCGACAGTCGCTCGCCGGGGCGAAACCAGACGATGACGCCGGTCATCATCTGGATCAGCGCCATGGCCGTCAGTCCGGTGTCGTCGATGCTGAAGACGCATGCCTCGGCGCCATCGCGCAGGATGGCGCGCAGCTCCTTTTCGTAAGCCGTGCGCATCCGCAATATCTGTGTCAGCCTTTCGGGCGACAGGCTACGCAATTCCATGTTCGACACATGCGTGGCGTGTCGACGCTCGATATGAAAAGCGATGTGGTTTTCGACATAGGCGGAGAGCCGCTGCACGGGATCCGCACTGATAGGGCGGGCTGTTTCCCAGGCGTCGGTCAGACCTTCCATATGCTCGCGCATAAGCGTGAACAGAAGCTCTTCCTTGGTCGGAAAATAGCGATAGAGCGCGGCTGCCTGCACACCGACTTCGGCGGCGAGCTGACGCATCGACATCGCCTCGTAGCCAAAACGCGCGATCAGATTGACTGCCGCCTCGCGAACGGCTGCCTCGGTCTTTTCGCCATCGGATCCGGTCGTACGCGCCATGTCAGCCCCTTCGCGGGACTATAATAAAACGAACGTTCAATTAATTCAAGGGCACCCGAACCAAATCCATCGTCATGCAACAATCCTGAACCCAACAAAAGCGTTTCCGGCTGCCAACTCCTCGACGTCGACCCTGGAAACCGAAGCCTCTGACGGCCCTTTCCAGAGACGCTCGATCATTGTCGAGACCGCTTCATCGAGGCCTGCAATCTGGGCCGTTACCGACCCGTCCGCTTCATTGCGAACCCAGCCCGCAAGACCAAGGTTTGTGGCTTCGCCCCGAGCCCAGAGTCTGAAGCCGACGCCTTGCACATGGCCGTAGACGCGCGCCCGCACTTCCCTGCGATGACCAGCCATGAATCTCTCCAAGCCTGTCTCCTTGGAATCTGGCGCATGGCGCAGGGAATGCAACCTGAGAATTGAGCGAACGATGCAATAGCTGGGCTCTCTGGCCTTTGAAAATTAATTGACTCAGTCCATTAATTTTTGGAAAATGGAGCTGCCTTGTCGGGAGTTGGATGCAAATGTTGGACGAACGCAACGCATTGGTGGCGCAGATCCGCCACTTCAACCGATTCTATACCCGCACCGTCGGCCTTCTCGACGAGACCTTGACCCAGAGCGCGTTCACCTTGACCGAGGCGCGCGTGCTGTTCGAACTGGGCCATCACAGCCGCCCGGCTTCGGCCGAAATCGCCGGCGAACGCGGTTTCCTGGCCGGAGCATTTCGGCTGGAGAACGGCCCGGCGGCCTCCGAAATCGCCAGGCAATTGCGTGTCGATGCCGCCTATCTGACGCGGATTCTGCGCAAGTTTGCCGGCGAGGTGCTAACCGAGGCCCGAACGGATCCGGCCGACCGACGCCGAAGGGTTCTCTCGCTGACGCCGAGGGGCGAGGCCGCGCTTGCGAGGCTTCAGGCGGCGGCTGATCGGGACACGGCGCGGCTGATCGAAAGCGTACCCGACGACAGGCTGCACGAACTGGGCAGCGCGTTGCGCAAGGCCGGGGAATTGCTGGGTGATCCTGTCGGTGAAAACGGCGAGGTGACGCTGCGGCCGCATCGCGTCGGCGACGTCGGCTGGGTCGTGCAGCGGCAGGCCCAGCTCTACGCCGATGAATATGGCTGGAGCATCGAGTTCGAAGCCATGCTCGCCGAGATCGGCGCCGATTTCATCCGCAATTTCGTGCCTGGCCGTGATTTCTGCTGGATCGCCGAGCGCGGCGGCGAGGAGCCAGTTGGCGCGGTGTTCCTGGTTCATCTGGACGACGAGGTGGCCAAGCTGAGGATGCTGCATGTCGAGGCGGCGGCGCGCGGCCTGGGCATCGGCAAACGCCTGGTCGCGGAATGCGTGAGCCAGGCCCGCGCTTGCGGCTACAAGCGGCTGGTGCTGTGGACCAACGACATCCTCGTCGCGGCGCGCGCGATCTATGAGCGTGCCGGCTTCAGGCTGATCTCGGAGGAGCACCACCACAGTTTCGGCAAGGAATTGACCGGCCAGACCTGGGAGCTGGATTTGTAGCGCGATCCGGCCCTGTCCTAATTCCCCCGTGCGGCCGCCAATGCTCCCGGAAGTTCCTCGGCGAAAATGTCGAGCTCATGGTCGAGGCCGACGCTGACGCGGATGCAGCGGTCGAGCACTGGCACCATCGGCTTGCGGATGAAGACGTCGCGTGACAGCAGGCCCTGCAGCACTTTCAGCGCGAAGGCGCCATCGCCACCACAGTCGATGGTGACGAAATTGGTTGCCGAGGCCAGCGGCTTCAGCCCGTTCTGCTCGGCTATGCCGGCGATGCGTCGGCGGCCGGCCGCGACCCGCGCCACCACGCTCTGCAGATAATCCTGATCGGCAAGCGCCTCGACGCCGGCGATCTGCGCCATGCGGCTGACGCCGTAATGGTTGCGGATCTTCTCGAAATCGCGGATCACCTGGGCTTCGGCCACCGCATAGCCGCAGCGTATGCCGGCGAGCCCATAGGCCTTCGAAAATGTGCGCATGCGGATGACGTTTGGCCGCGAGATATCGATCGGCGGCAGCGCCGAGGCCGGTCCGAGTTCGCCATAGGCCTCGTCGAGCACCAGCATGGTGGTTTCCGGCAGCGCTTCGATGAAGCGGATGAGCTCGTCCGCCTCCCACCAGCTGCCCATCGGATTGTCCGGATTGGACAGGTAGACCAGCGGCGCCCTTTCCCTGCGCACCGCAGCGAGCAGGCCGTCCAGGCTTTCCCTGTCGTTCTCATAGGGGACAGTGACCAGCCGCCCGCCGGCCCCGGCAACATGGAAGTTGAAGGTCGGATAGGCGCCAAGCGACGTGACCACGGCATCGCCGGGCGCCACATACATGCGCGCCACCAGGCTGAGCAGGCCGTCTATGCCTTCACCGACCACGACGTTCTCGACCTTCACGCCGTGATGCGCGGCGGCCGCCACTTTCAGATCGTGATTGTCGGGATCGCAATACATCCACATGTCGCGGGCAATTCCGGCCATGCGCTCGATGACGCGCGGCGAAGGACCAAAACTGCTCTCATTGGCGCCGATGCGGGCGCGAAAAGCGCGGCCGCGCTCACGCTCCCGCGCTTCGGGACCGACAAACGGCACCGTCGAGGGAAGCGCTGCGACGAGCGGCGTGAGGGGAGGGCGTTGGTGCATGGTGGAAGCTCGCTTAAAAGGGCTTTCTTGCTAGCGCGCCGGATGGGCGCGCGCAAGTTGCCGATCAAGCGGCGCTCCAATGCAAAAAACCGACTTCGGCCGTGACGGTGAAGCCGGGGACGATGTCGTAGGCTACGTTTTCTGCAACGCCGACGTTCTTCCGGTTGTCAGCAGACACCTGAGCGTTGAACGAGGTCTTCTTGTTGAACTTGCGGGTGCCGCCGCCCCACACCGCCCAGTTGCCGCCCCACTGCTTGTAGCGGTCGGTCGCCTTCACGACCGCCTGCGCGTTGACTCAGACTTAGCCATTACTTTCCCTTTACGCTCTCGGGCCGACCTCTCCGGCGGGATGCTCGCCGCGCGTGGAGCAAATTGCCATCACGCCGAACGTACGATGCAACGGAAACCGAGGTGGCATGTGGAGGTGTCTACAGGTTGCGCCATGCGCGCGGCCGGCCGGTAACGCCGGCAGTAGCTGGGAGCGCACAGGAAAGACCCGCCCTTGGTCACCTTTCGCGGGATCCTGACGTCGAGCGTCAGCGGGTCGTAGCTCGCCTCGCGCTCACCGCCACGCGGATTGGTCATCGTGCAGCAAGGGCTCTCGATGCAGCGGTGCTCCTGGTACCAGTCAGTCGTCCACTGCCCAAGCAGGCAGGAATGGCGGAGAGGATGGGATTCGAACCCACGAGAAGCTTTTGACCTCTACTCCCTTAGCAGGGGAGCGCCTTCGACCACTCGGCCACCTCTCCGTTGCGCCGCTGGATAAAGAAAAGCGCCGGCACAATCAACAAGCCCGCGTCATAATAACGAAAATAAGAACGCACCGAACCGCAGTTTTTCCGCGATGCGGCGGTTCTGCGGCGATTCCCTGGCTGGCGACTCGGGGCCTTGCCTTGATTCCATCGGACGATCGGCGCGGTGCGCATCTTTTTCGGCAGTGGGGATGAGGCAGGGAACGCTGTCCTTCAGCAACGAATACCCAGACCCGTTTTTTAACTTTTGACTGGGGTTAGAAAATGAACATCCTCTTCTCGGCTCCGCTGCGGCCCTGATCGCAGTTTTCGGTGCGCGCGCCGCCGTCGTTGTCGCCGAGCCGGAACCTGCTGAATACGTCAAGATTTGCGACGTCTACGGCGCTGGCTACGTCTACCATCCGGCACCGAACCCTGCCTGCGCATCGGGGGCATGTCCGTTGGGATGCTTCCGCTGCTGCGGTTGGCTCGTTCGACGGGCGGCAGGCCACCGACCATCAGGATGGAAGCGTTTACTTTGGGTTATTCTCTCGCTCAACCCGATCAAGAAACGCCGCGATGGCGTCCGGCAAGTCGCTGGTCTCGAGGAATGGCGCATGGCCCTGGCCCTCGACATTGATCGTTTCCATCATGGAATGATGCACTCGCATCTGCCGCAGTGTGTCCGTCGACAGCAATCTCGAATTGGCGCCGCGTATGGTGAGCAATGGGATCGCGCCCAACGCGTCGAATTGCGGCCATAGCGACGGCAAAGGCTGCGTCAGATCAAGACCCGAAACGATGTCGACCAGCTTCGGGTCGAAATCCGGCAACAGGCCTTGATCCGTCTCGCGGTTGAGCGCCCGTACCATCCGTGCCCAATCTGCGTCAGTGAGAGCGGAAAAGTCCTGGCCGTGAACGCTGCGCTGGGCATCCACGGCCTCGGCGAAGGTCCTGGGCTTCGGCGCGCGTTCAAGATAGGACTGAATGTGGGCGAGACCGACTGCCTCGATCACCGGCCCGATGTCGTTGAAAACAATGGCTTTCAGGACAGCCGGCTGCGTCATGCCGAGCACATGGATGATCAGCCCGCCGCGTGATGTGCCGATGAAGGCGGCCGCCTCTATTCCCAATGCGGCAAGCCCGGCAAGAATGTCGCCAGCTTCAACGCCGACATTGTAGTGGCTGATATCGGCATCGTAGGCGGACTGCCCGCGCCCGCGGTAATCGAAGGCAACCACCTTACGCGGAACCTGCGCTCGCGTCGAAAGATGGAGCGCGAGCTCATGAAAATCCCGCGCATTGCGGGTCAGGCCGGGTAGGCAGACGACTGGCCAGTGTCCGGAATTCGCTTCGCCATAGATGCGGGCGTGAAGTCTTAACCCATCCGGCGCGCTGTAGAAAAAGTCCGAAAAACCTTCACTGCTCGACATCTGGATTCTCTCCGCCGGTGCGTCAGCCGACTGCTACAGGCGAGGGCGGGGATGGTCAAATCGGGAAGGCGCTACAGCACCTTCGAGATGTCGGAGGGACAGAGGGGGGCGCGAAGGATCGCCAGCCTTTGGCTTATCCTGTCACCTCATCGGTCGGTCAGTTCCGCCCGTTCACCAGATCTCCAACGATGTCGTATCTGCCGGAAATACGCATCTTGTAGACCTCGTAATTCTCCATCACGCGCTGCACGTAACTTCTTGTTTCCGTGTAAGGAATCCGCTCTACCCAGTCGACGACGGTGTCGATGTCCTTGCCGCGCGGGTCGCCGTATTTCGCTACCCACTGGCTGGCACGGTTGGGACCGGCATTGTAGCCGGCGAAGGTCAGCACATAGGAGCCGTTGAAGCAGTCGAGCTGCTCGCCAAGGAAGGCCGAACCAAGCGTCGCGTTGTAACCGGCGTCGGTGGTCAGTCGTGTTTGCGAGAATTGCAATCCGGCCTTCTTCGCCAATTGCTTGGCGGTGCCGGGCATCAGTTGCAGCAGCCCGCGCGCGCCTGCGCTCGACACGGCGCCGATGTTGAACTCGCTTTCCTGGCGGGCGATCGCATAGGCCAGCGCCTTGCCAGAACCGGAAATGTTGGCCGAATCGGGAATGACGCCGAGCGGATGCGACAGCGCGCCGACATCGATGCCGCGCGCCCCGGCGATCTTGCCGACTTTCAGCGCCATGAAATGGTTGCCCTGCTTTTCCGCCAAGACAGCGAGCAGCGCCAGTTCGCCGGGGCTGGTCAACTGCCCGGCAAGGTCGCGATAGAGCGTTTCGGCATAGCGGTCGTAGCCGGCCTCCTGCAGCCGCTTGATGGCGCTGACGGCCTCGCGGCCGGCAAAATTCTGCCGGTCGGCGGCATCAGGCTGCGGGTAGACGATGTTCAGCGCCTGCCGGCCGACGCGTTCGGCGGCAAGCTGGCCGTAAAATGTCGTGCCGTAGGCAGCGGCGCGCGCAAAATAGTCTTTGGCGTTGCCCGGGCCACCGACTTCCGCCGCACGGCCGAGCCAGTAGTAGGCGCGCGACAGGGTCATCGGTCCCTGGGCGAGGTCGGCGATGAGCGCAAAATGCGTTGCCGCGGTTTTTGGATCGTTCAGACCACGCAGCGCATACCAACCGGCATGGAACTCGGCCTCCGCCGCATTGGTGGCGCTTTCGGCGGCATGCGTGGCGACGATCCGGTATGCCGTCTTCATGTCGCCCTGGTCGACCAGTTCGCGCGACAACACCCGGCGCTCGACCCACCAGGCGTCCGGATCGACCAAAGCTTCGCGATCGGTCGGTGCCTGCAACACAACAGCCGCGGCGTCGGCAAAATTCTCTTGCTTGCGCAGATATTCGGCCTGCGCGAAAAAATAGCCGGCCGAACGCTGCGCCGCCGGCACTGCCTTCAGCAGTTTCGGCGCGTTCTTGTCGCCACGGTCGGCTGCCGCCCAGGCATCGGCAAGCTGCTGGGCACCGGCGAGGCCGGCGACGCGCTGTGCGGAATTCACCCGATCGGCATAGAACATGCGCTCCATGCGAAAACGGTGGTCGGCGGCAGGGATAAGGCTGCCGAATTCCTTGAGCAGCGCCGTCTCGTCCTTGGCCTCCAGGATCGCGGTGCGCCAGAATGGCGACAGCACCGAACGTGCCGCCTTGGCATTGCCCGACGCCACATAGGCGCGGGCGAGAACCATTACGCCTTCGAATGTCTGCGGCTGGCTGCCGTCGAACGCCCGAATAACGGTATCGGGGGCAGGGTTCTCGCGATAGAGCGCGCGCTCGCTGTTCTTGCGCAAGGCGACGGTGCCCGGCCAGTTGGGCAGCATCTTCGCGGCGGCGGCAATATCGCCGCTCGGAACCTTGTCGCCGCCGTAAAGCGCGATCGCCCAGGCAAGGATATGCTGATCGAGCGAGTGGCCGGGAAGGGCATCACGCACGGCGCGGGCGCCGGGAATGTCGCCAGCCGCCAGCGCATCCAGCCCGCTTTTCAACAGGGCGACGCTGGGCGAGGCATCCTGTTGCGCCTCGGCCTGCAGGCCTGGCATCGGGATGGTCGAGGTGACCTGCACATCGACGCTGCCGCCGATCGCCATGCCCGGCATCAGCGCGAGCGTGGCGCCAAGCAGCGCGAAGAGGTGAGGCCGACTGGTCGGCATGGTCTTTACGTCTTTCGTTGTCCTGGCATTCCACCAGCAATGCGTGACGCTTCGAAGGCTAGACCTAGGTCGTGAAGAGCCCGTAAACAAAGAGTTAGCGAGGTCGTTCGATTTGCGCCTGCTGGCACCATGGCAATGCTTGCCGCGCAACAATGTCGAGACTATGGTGCGCCGCTTCGCTTTCGGCTAGAAGGCGCGCACAAACAAAACACCGATGCATGTCGCCTAAAAGTGGGTACCGGTTTTGGGACAACGACATGCATAAACAAAGAAGTGCCAAGGAGTTGGACGACATGCTGAGAGGCTCGCTTACTGCGCTCGTGACACCGTTCGAAAAGAGCGGGCGTTTCGACGAGAAAGCCTTTCGCGCGTTCGTCGAGTGGCAGATCGCCGAGGGCACGACCGGCCTGGTCCCGGTCGGCACGACTGGCGAGTCGCCGACGCTGTCGCATGACGAGCACCGCCATGTCGTCAAGGTCTGCATCGAGGTGGCCAGGGGCCGCGCCCCGGTGGTTGCCGGCGCGGGCTCCAACAACACCGAGGAAGCGGTCGGGCTGGTGCAATATGCCGAGAAGGCCGGCGCGGACGCTGCACTTGTCGTCACGCCCTATTACAACAAGCCGACCCAGCGCGGCCTCTACGCGCATTTCGCCGCCGTCGCCAAGGCAACCAGCCTGCCGATCATCATCTACAACATCCCGCCGCGCTCGGTCATCGACATGAGCCCGGAGACGATGGGCCAGCTGGTGCACGACTTCAAGAACATCATCGGCGTCAAGGATGCCACCGGCAAGGTCGAGCGGGTTTCCGAGCAGCGCGCCACGTGCGGCAAGGATTTCATCCAGCTTTCGGGTGAGGACGCTTCGGCGCTTGGCTTCAACGCGCATGGCGGCGTCGGCTGCATTTCGGTGACGTCGAATGTCGCGCCGCGGCTCTGCGCCGAATTCCAGGAAGCAACGCTTTCCGGCGACAGCGCCAAGGCGCTGGAATTGCAGGACCGCCTGCTGCCGCTGCACAAGGCGATCTTCCTCGAGCCCGGCGTTTCCGGCGCGAAATATGCGCTGTCGAAGCTGGGCAAGGTCGAGAACGTGCTGCGTTCGCCGCTCATGACGGTCGAACAGTCGACCGCCGACAAGATCGATGCGGCGATGAAGCACGCCGGCTTGATAAACTAGGGATGAGGCGCCACCTCTCCACATCATGAATCAAGTCAGAAAAGCCGATCCCAACAACAAGACCGTTGCGGAAAACCGCAAGGCGCGGTTTTCCTATGAGGTGCTCGACACGATCGAGACCGGCCTGGTGCTGACTGGCACCGAGGTCAAGTCGCTACGCCAGGGCCAGGCCAACATCCAGGATAGCTATGCCTCGGTCGAAGGCGGCGAGATCTGGCTGATCAACTCCTATCTGCCGGAGTATCTGCAGGCCAACCGCTTCAACCACGAGCCGCGCCGGCGCCGCAAACTCCTGCTCAACAAGCGCGAGATGGCCAAGCTGGCGCAGAGCGTCGACCGCGAAGGCATGACGCTGGTGCCGCTAAAGATCTATTTCAACGATCAGGGCCGCGCCAAGCTGCTGCTCGCCGTCGGCCGCGGCAAGAAGCTGCACGACAAGCGCGAGACCGAGAAGCAACGCGACTGGTCGCGCGAAAAAGGCCGGCTGATGAAGGAGCGTGGGTGAGGAGCGGTCCGCCAAGCGGACGAAAAGCCAACGATTTGGCTTCTCGAGCGACGATCGGTGAAGGCCCGGTCCGCCTTCGGGGCGGATCAAAAGGTCCAGTGGACCTTTTGAAGGGACTGAACGCCCGAAGGGCAGGGAGACATAGCGAAGGGCTGGGTATCCCAAAAGAATGATTCTAAGGAGCCGGATCGTCCTTTGGGGTTTAGCCAGCCTGGTTTTGGTGTGTTTCATCGCTGCGGGCGGCTATCTCTATTTCAGGGCATTCTCGCCAGACCGCGGCAAATATCCGGTCAGGGGCATCGACGTCTCCCATCATCAGGGCCAGATCGACTGGCGGCGCGTTGCCGCCGACGATGTCGCCTTTGCCGTCATCAAGGCGACCGAAGGCGGCGATCATGTCGACGATGCCTTTGCAAGGAATCTGGAAGAGGCCCGCGCCGCCGGTCTCGCCGTCGGCGCCTATCATTTCTTCACCTTCTGTCGGCCTGGCGCCGACCAGGCGAAGAATTTCATCTCGGTGGTGCCGCACGATCAGCCCTTGCTGCCGCCGGTCGTCGACATCGAGTTCGGCGGCAATTGTCCACAGCGGCCAACGCCCGAGCAACTGAGCGCCGAACTCGCCGCGTTCCTTGCTCCAGTCGAGGCCACGTTCGGCAAGCCGGCGATTGTCTACCTGACTGACGAGGCTGAGCAGGCCTATGCCGGGCGCATCGCTGCCCGGCCGCTCTGGCTTCGCTCATTGCTGCTGCAGCCGGATCGCGACGACTGGGTCTACTGGCAGTACCACAACAAAGGGCGCGTCGACGGCATCAACGGCGATGTCGATCTCAATGTGCTGCAGGGCGGACCGGCTGTGTTGGCCGCGCTGTCTGCAGCATCACCGGGATCGATCCCTCCGGAAGCCAAGTGATCCCCGTGAACCCATCCAGGGACCTCGCTCGCCGCCGCTTCATGCCGCGGCCTGGGAAACCTCCGGCGCGAGCGTCACATTGGCATCGCCCCAGATTTTCAGGGCGGTGATCACCGGTTCCAGGCTTCTGCCGCGCGGCGTCAGGCTGTATTCCACCTTCGGCGGCACTTCCGCATAGATCTTGCGGGCAATCAGTCCATCGGCTTCCAGTTCGCGGAGCTGGTTGGTCAACATGCGCTGCGTGCAGTTCGGAATGCGCCGGCGTATCTCGTTAAAGCGCAGCGTGCCCTCGAACAGATGGTAGAGCACGACGCCTTTCCATTTTCCGTCGATGTAGCGGAGCGTTCCCTCAACGGTGCAGCCGGGGCTGCAATCGAATCGCTCATGGCGAATGCGCGGCATGACGGTATCCTTTTCGACACTATGTGCTTTATATGTGCATTCTTGCGCCTGCGGCACATAATCCGCATCTCTGCTCCGAACAATGCTCAACAGCAATCGCGGAGACCAAAAAATGCGCGCCGTCGGCTATCAAATCCCAGCCCCCATCACCGATGGGGCCTCCCTGGTCGACATCGACTTGCCCAAGCCGAAACCGAAAGGCCGTCAGCTGCTGGTCGAGGTGAAGGCAATCTCGGTCAATCCGGTCGACACCAAGGTGCGGCAAAGCGCCAGGCCCGAAGCCGGAGCGTGGCGTGTGCTCGGCTGGGACGCCGCCGGCCGGGTCGTCGCGACCGGTCCGGACGCCAGCCTGTTCAAGGCGGGCGACGATGTCTTCTATTCCGGCGCCCTGGCGCCACAAGGCACCAATGCCGAGTTCCACCTTGTCGATGAGCGTCTTGTCGGCCGCAAACCCGGCTCGCTCGGCTATGCGCAGGCAGCGGCGCTGCCGTTGACGGCGGTCACCGCCTGGGAGGCTCTGTTCGACCGCCTCGATGTCAGGAAGCCTGTCGCGGGCGCGGCGAAAGCCATCCTGATCATTGGTGGCGCCGGCGGTGTCGGCTCGATCGCGGTGCAGCTTGCGCGCCAACTGACCGATCTGACGGTGATCGCCACCGCATCGCGGCCCGAGACACGCGACTGGGCGCTTGGGCTCGGCGCTCATCATGTCGTCGATCATTCCAGGCCGCTCGCCGCCGAAGTCGCAGCCCTTGGCATCGGCGCACCAGCCTTTGTGTTCTCGACAACCAACACCGACCGGCACCTGGCCGAGATCGCCGAATTGATCGCGCCGCAAGGCCGTTTCGGACTGATCGACGATCCCAAATCGCTCGACATCAATCCGTTCAAGCGCAAGAGCGTGTCTGTGCATTGGGAGTTCATGTTCACCCGCTCGATGTTCGAGACGCAGGACATGGCCGCGCAGGGCGAGCTCCTCAACGAATTGGCCCGGCTTGTTGACGCCGGGACCATCCGCACCACACTGGGCGAGACCTTCGGTCCTATCAATGCCGCCAATCTGAAGCGCGCCCATGCGCTGATCGAGACCGGCAAGGCCAAGGGCAAGATCGTGCTGGAAGGGTTCTGAAGGGCAGCGCTATTTCCGCAGGAACGCCGCGATCTCGCGGAAGACGCTGACGAACATCGCTTCGGTCAGCACACCGGTGTTGGTGTTGTAGCGCGAGCAATGATAGCTCGAAAACAGCGTGATGCCCCCGGCCGGCAGCTGCCCGCCATGCTTGAACGGATAGGCGGCGACGCGCCCACCCAGCGCGCGCACCGTCGACTGGTGCGCGATCGATCCCAGCGCCAGCACGGCGCGCAAATTGGGAAAGCGGGCAATCGTCGGCACCAGGAACGTCCGGCATGTGGCAATCTCGGCACCCACTGGCTTGTTCTCCGGCGGCACGCAGCGCACCGCATTGGTGATTGCCGTGCCGACCAGCTCCAGCCCGTCATCCGGCCGCGCCTTGAACTCGCCGCGCGCAAAACCGTGCGAAATCAACGTCGAGTAGAGCAGGTCTCCGGCATAGTCGCCGGTGAAGGGCCGTCCGGTGCGGTTGGCGCCGCGCAGGCCGGGCGCCAGCCCGACGATCAGAAGCCGGACGGCATCGTCGCCATCGGGTGGCAGGAAGGTCGGCACCGGCGCGTTGAACCAGGACGGCTCGCGTTGCCGCCATTCGGCGATGAAATCATGCAGCCGCGGGCAGAGCGGGCAGTCGCGGCCGGGTTCGGAGGGGGAAAGGGCGGTCAAGGCGACCGGCCTCAGTAGTCGTCCTCGTCGACTTCGGCCGGCTCGGGCCTGCGCGCCGGCCGCTCGGACGGATCGCGACCGACCTCGTTCTTCAGCGTCGTCAGGTCGATGAAATGGTCGGCCTGGCGGCGCAGATCATCGCTGATCATCGGCGGTTGAGAGGCCATGGTCGAGACGATCGACACCTTGCGGCCGCGCCGCTGCAGCGCCTCGACCAGCGTGCGGAAATCGCCGTCGCCGGAAAAGATGACATAGTGGTCGACGACATCGGCGAGTTCCAGCGCATCGACCGTGAGTTCGATGTCCATATTGCCCTTGATCTTGCGGCGACCGGTCGAGTCGGTAAATTCCTTGGCCGGCTTGGTGACCACCTTGAAGCCGTTGTAATCGAGCCAGTCGATCAGTGGACGGATCGAGGAGTATTCCTGATCCTCGACCAGTGCGGTGTAGTAGTAAGCGCGCAGCAGATAGCCACGCTTCTGGAAGCTCGACAGAAGCTTGCGATAGTCGATGTCGAAGCCGAGCGCGCGCGACGTCGCGTAGAGATTGGCGCCGTCGATGAATAGGGCGATTTTTTCACGAGGGTCGAACATGGAAAATAGTCCTTTTCGAAATAAACGGCCGTCTAACGAAATGCGATAGCGACTATCGGTCAGGCTCATAATAAACCGGCTGACCTTCGCGCCATCCGAGATAACGCCAGTTTCGCGGCAATCCAAGGGCGGTTGCCGCACTGCAAGCAATTGTGATCGAGGCGCCGAACCCATGAATGCAGCCTGGTTTTGCCAAATCGGGTGTTTAAACGAGGGATTGAGCGCCCTGCGACCCCGCCATTGCCATGATGCTTGTATTTTGGCGGCGTTCGGGTTAAGGACCGCGCCTGATTTCCATCAAATCCATCGCATGAAAGGGGCAATCCATGGCCCGCGTAACCGTTGAAGATTGCATCGACAAGGTCGACAACCGCTTCGAGCTGGTGCTCCTTGCCGGCCATCGCGCCCGCCAGATCAGCCAGGGCGCGCCGATCACCGTGCCGCGTGACAACGACAAGAACCCGGTCGTGGCGCTGCGCGAGATCGCCGACGAGACACTGTCGCCCGACGATCTCAAGGAAGACCTGATCCACTCGCTGCAGAAGCACGTCGAGGTCGACGAGCCCGAAGCCGATGGCGAGGCGATTGCCGACCAGACCAGCGGCGCCGTCGCGGCCAGCGATGCCGATGACACCGAGGAGAACATCACCTTCGACCGGATGACCGAGGAAGATCTCCTCGCCGGCATCGAGGGCCTGGTGCCCCCGGAAAAGAGCGACGACTACTAAGCGAACCTCTGTTGCGGAGGTCGCTGGAATAATCTTCCGCACTTCCGTATCGGCAGTTTCGTGGCTATCTATGACATGCGCCGTACAGCAGTGCGGCGCATGATTCATTTCACCGCTGCGAGATCCCGCCCATGATGCGTCAGTATGAGCTTGTCGAGCGCGTCCAGCGCTACAAGCCTGACGTCAACGAGGCGTTGCTCAACAAGGCCTATGTCTATGCCATGCAGAAGCATGGCCACCAGAAGCGCGCTTCCGGCGACCCCTATTTCTCGCATCCGCTCGAAGTCGCCGCCATCCTCACCGAAATGCATATGGACGAGGCGACGATCGCGGTCGCCCTGCTGCACGACACCATCGAGGACACCACGGCGACGCGGGCCGAGATCGATGAGCTGTTCGGGCCCGAAATGGGCAAGCTGGTCGAGGGACTGACCAAACTCAAGAAACTCGACCTCGTGTCGAAGAAGGCCGAGCAGGCGGAAAACCTGCGCAAGCTTCTGCTGGCGATTTCGGAGGATGTCCGCGTCCTTCTGGTCAAGCTCGCCGACCGTCTGCACAACATGCGCACCCTCGACCATATGCCGGAGGCCAAGCGCCTGCGCATCGCCGAGGAGACGATGGACATCTATGCGCCGCTGGCCGGGCGCATGGGCATGCAAGGCATGCGCGAGGAGCTGGAGGAGATCGCCTTCCGCTACATCAATCCGGAAGCCTACCGCGCCGTCACCGCACGGCTCGCCGAAATCTTCGAGCGCAACAAGGATGTGCTGTCCGAGATCGAGAAGGCACTTTCCGCGCTGTTCGAGAAGCATGCGATCAAGGCCGGCGTGAAGAGCCGCCAGAAGAAGCCGTGGTCGGTGTTTCGCAAGATGGAAGCCAAGGCGCTGTCCTTCGAGCAGCTGTCCGACATTTTCGGCTTCCGCGTCGTCGTCGAGACGGTCGAGGATTGCTACCGGGCGCTTGGCGCCATCCACACGACATGGTCGATGGTGCCCGGACGCTTCAAGGACTACATCTCGACGCCGAAGCAGAACGACTACCGGTCGATCCACACCACCATTGTCGGGCCATCGCGCCAGCGCGTCGAACTGCAGATCCGCACCCACCAGATGAACAAGATCGCCGAATACGGCGTTGCCGCCCATTCGATCTACAAGGACACCGGCGGCAAGACCAACGGTGCCGCGCACGCGATCTCGAAAGAGACCAACGCCTATGCCTGGCTGCGGCGCACCATCGAGCAGCTTGCCGAGGGCGACAATCCGGAAGACTTTCTCGAAAACACCAAGCTGGAACTGTTTCAGGACCAGGTGTTCTGCTTCACGCCGAAAGGCATGCTGATTGCGCTGCCGCGAGGTGCTACGCCCATCGATTTTGCCTATGCGGTACACACCGATGTCGGCGACACCTGCGTCGGCGCCAAGGTCAACGGCCGCATCATGCCGCTGATGACGGAACTGAAGAACGGCGACGAGGTCGAGATCATCCGCTCCAAGGCGCAGGTGCCGCCGGCGGCATGGGAATCGGTCGTCGTCACCGGCAAGGCGCGCTCGGCGATCCGCCGTGCCACCAAGAATGCCATCCGTAAGCAGTATTCGGGTCTGGGCATCCGCATCCTGGAACGCGCCTTTGAGCGCGCCGGCAAGACCTTCACCAAGGAGAGCCTGAAGCAGGTGCTGCACCGGCTGGCACGCAAGGACATCGAGGACGTGCTGGCCTCGGTCGGCCGCGGCGAGCTTGCCTCCACCGATGTCATGAAGGCGGTATTCCCCGACTACAAGGACGAGCGTGTCACCACCGCCGCACCCAAGCAGCGCGAGGAAGGCTGGTCGAAAATCCGCAACGCCGCCGGCATGCTGTTCCAGATTCCGGGCCGCGCCGCGCGCAAGGACAAGGACCAGCCGCGCGATGGCGCCGTACCGATCCGCGGCGTGCGTGGCGACCTGCCGGTGCGTTTTGCGCCGGAAGGGGCGGTCCCCGGCGACCGCATCGTCGGCATCGTCCAGCCGGGCACCGGTATCACCATCTATCCGATCCAGTCGCCGGCGCTGCAGGCCTTCGACGACCAGCCCGAACGCTGGATCGACGTGCGCTGGGACATTGACGAGCGCACCAAGGAACGGTTTCCGGCGCGCGTCTCGGTCACCGCCATCAATGCGCCGGGCTCGCTCGCCGATATCGCCCAAGTCGTTGCGTCGAACGACGCCAACATCCATACGCTGTCGATGGTGCGCACCGCGCCCGACTTCACCGAAATGCTGATCGATCTCGAAGTCTGGGATCTGAAGCACCTCAACCGGCTGCTGTCGCAGCTCAAGGACAATTCGAGCGTCAGCGATGCAAGGCGTGTGAACGGCTGACCATGATCCCGAAAAGTGGGGACCGGTTTTTCGGGAAAGATCATGGTCAACTAACTAGACCATGATCCCGAAAAGTGGGGACCGGTTTTCGGAAAAGATCATGGTCAATCAATAAGAGGCAGAAATGAACACAGATGAAGTGCTGGGGATTTTCCGCGAGGCGGGTGCTGTTCTCGAAGGGCATTTCATTTTGACATCGGGCCTGAGAAGCCCGGTCTTCCTGCAGAAGGCACGAGTGTTCATGCATGCCGACAAGACCGAGCGGCTGTGCAAGGCGCTGGCCGAGAAGATCCGAGCGGCGGTGCCGGGCAAGATCGATTACGTCGTCGGTCCGGCGATCGGCGGGCTGATCCCGGCTTACGAGACCTCGCGCCATCTCGGCGTGCCGGCAATCTGGGTCGAGCGGGAAGGGGGCGAGTTCCGCCTGCGCCGCTTCGAGATCGCCAGGGGCGCGCGCGTCGTCATCGTCGAGGACATCGTCACCACCGGCCTGTCGATCCGCGAGACCATCGAGTGCCTGCGCGAGCTTGGCGCCGAAGTGGTTGCCGCAGCCTGCATCATCGACCGTTCGGCCGGCAAGACCCATGTCGGCGTGCCGCTGATCGCGCTGGCCGAATATGAGGTTCCGGCCTACCCGGCCGACCGGCTGCCGCCGGAGCTGGCCGCCATCCCGGCGGTCAAGCCCGGCAGCCGCAATATCTGACGAAGAGGCCGAAAAAATGATCGCCGGCATCGATCATTTCGTGCTGACGGTCGCTTCGCTGGAAGTGACCTGCGCCTTTTACCAGCGCGTGCTGGGTTTTGAACGCATCGATGCGCCGGGCCGGCCGACGGCGCTGGCTTTCGGCACCCAGAAGATCAATGTGCACGAGGTTCGCCGCACCTTCGAGCCGAAGGCGAAGTCGCCGACGCCCGGTTCGGGCGACTTCTGCCTGATCACCGAGCGGCCGCTGGGCGAAGTCAGCACCCGTCTCGCGGCCAATGGCGTAGTGGTGGAACTCGGTCCGGTCGAACGCGTCGGGGCGCGAGGTCCGATGATGTCGGTCTATTTCCGCGACCCGGACGGCAATCTGGTCGAGGTCAGCGAATATTTGCCGTAACCGCCAGCGCGGCTGCGCCTTTCGGCGATGCGACAATGCCGGTTCCTTAAATTCGCCGCGATTGTCCAATGTTCGAAGCGAGGAATGCCCGCCCCAAAAGGGCGGCAACAAGCGCGCGCCGCACAGGCGGTTTGGTTGTTTTTCTGCCGGCGCGTCGTTACATCAAGGTTGAGATTGCCATTGGGCGATCGTCAAGCGCAAGATGGTGCTGTTACGCCCGGCCGAAAATGCCGGCGCGAGAGCTGTGGAACGGGTATAGAGTGCTTTTTCGACGCCGCAAGCCTGATGGCCTTTTCGAGCGGGTGCGTACCTATCTGTGGCCGCGCCGCTCGTTTTCGCGCTCGCTTCAGTATTTCTCCAAGCGCATCCTGCGGCTGAAGGCCACACCGCACGCGGTGGCGGCCGGTGTCGCCGCCGGCGTCTTCGCTTCGTTCTTTCCCGTGGGCTTTCATTTCGCCATCGCCGCGATCCTGTGCTGGGTGATTGCCGGCAATCTGGTGGCGGCGGCCCTCGCCGCGGTTTTTTTCGGCAACCCGCTGACCTTTCCGCTGCTGTGGGGCGCCTCCTGGGAAACCGGCAAGCTGATCCTGCATGATCGCCTGCCTGCGCATGGCCCGCCGGCGCATCTTGGCGAGATGCTGCACAAGCTTTCCTTCGCGCAATTGTGGAAACCCGTGCTTGAGCCGATGCTGATTGGCGCGGTGCCGCTCGGGCTGGTCTTTGGGCTCCTGTTCTACGCCCTCACGCGCTGGGGCATGAACGCGTTCCGCGAACAGCGGCGCAAGCGCCTGGCCGAGCGCGCAAGCCGGCATGCGCAAGCGTCTCATCCCGGCGGAAGCATCGGTTCCACCGCACGATGATCATCGGCATCGGCAGCGACCTGATCGATATCAGACGCATCGAAAAGTCGCTGGAGCGTCACGGCCAGCGCTTCATCCAGAGAATCTACACCGACCTCGAGCAGGCCCGCTCCGAGAACCGCCGGGCGCGTGCGGCGTCCTACGCCAAGCGCTTCGCCGCCAAGGAAGCCTGCGCCAAGGCGCTGGGTACGGGTCTCGCGCAGGGCGTGTTCTGGCGCGACATGGGTGTCGTCAACCTGCCCAGCGGCGCGCCGACCATGGCGCTGACTGGAGGGGCACAGGCGCGGCTGGACAAAATCCTGCCAAAGGATCATCGGGCGGCAATCCACCTGACCATCACCGATGATTTCCCGCTCGCTCAAGCCTTTGTGATCATCGAGGCGTTGCCCGTCGAAGAAGCGCCACATTGATTGCATCTGAGGATCGGCATGACGTTGCCCAGCGCGCGCCGAGACTCTATACCATCCAACGCACAATCGAGGACGACATGAGCGTGGTTGAAAAATCTGAGAAGAAATCCGGCGGCCTTGGCGAGACCGTCAGCGTCATCGTGCAGGCGCTTTTGCTCGCCCTGGTCATCCGCACGCTGTTGTTCCAGCCTTTTTCGATCCCGTCGGGATCGATGCGGCCGACGCTTCTGGAAGGCGACTATCTGTTCGTCACCAAATGGTCCTACGGCTATTCCCGTTACTCGCTGCCTTTCGGCCCCGACATCTTTTCGGGCCGCATCTGGGGCTCCGAGCCCAAGCGCGGCGACGTGGTGGTGTTCAAGTTCCCGCCTGACCCGTCTGTCGACTACATCAAGCGCGTGGTCGGCCTGCCGGGCGACAAGATCCAGGTCAAGGACGGCCAGCTGTTCATCAACGATGTCGGCGTGCCGCGCGTGAAAACCGGCCAGATCGACAATCCCGACATCACCGAAGAGCCTCAGCCGATCGACGTCTACCGGGAAACGCTGCCCAACGGCGTCAGCTATGACACGCTGGACATCTCGCCCAATTCGATCGGCGACAACACCCGCGAATGGAACGTGCCGCCCGGCCACTATTTCATGATGGGCGACAACCGTGACAATTCCTCGGACAGCCGCTTCACCGTCGGCTTCGTCCCAGCGGAAAATCTCGTCGGCCGCGCCAATCTTGTTTTCTTCTCGATCGCCGGCAAAGCGAGCCCGCTCGAAATCTGGAAATGGCCGTCGCTGATGCGTGCTTCGCGCCTGTTCCACTTCGTCAATTGATGGCTTTGAAGCGCCCGACAGGCGAAACACTGGCCGGTGTGGTGAAGGCCAAGACCGGCCATGTCTTCAAGGATATCCGCTTGCTTGAGACCGCATTGACGCACTCCAGTGCGGTCAAGGCGGCCAGCAACAATCAGCGTCTCGAATTCCTGGGCGACCGCGTGCTTGGGCTTGTCGTCGCCGATATGCTTTTCGAAAAGTTTCCCGACGCGCCGGAAGGTGAAATCGCGCCACGCTTCAATGCGCTGGTGGATGCGAAAACATGCTCCGAGATCGGCATCGAAATGCAGTTGGAGGATCTGGTTCGGGCCGACGCTGCCTTGAAGACGCGCTCGCGTGGCTCGGGTGGAAACTATCTGGCGGATGCGGTCGAAGCTCTGATCGCGGCGGTTTATGTTGACGGTGGCATCGACGCCGCGCGGCGCTTCGTCCTGCGTTACTGGGAGCCGCGCTCGCGCTCGGTTGTGGCAAAGCCGCTCAATCCGAAATCCGATTTGCAGGAATGGATTGCCAAGACCAGCGACGCGCGCCCCGAATATGTGATCGAAAAACGCGAAGGGCCCGACCACCAGCCGGTTTTCACCGTGTCCTTGCAAGTCAGCGGCTTTGCGCCTTCTATCGGCACCGGCGGCTCCCGCAGGGCAGCGGAAGAAGCGGCAGCCTCGGCATTTCTTTTGCGCGAAGGCGTCTGGGCCAACGCATCGGCCCAAAAATCGGAGCCGATTTTTGGAAAGCACGATGCGTAGATTCAAAGTTTTGGAGCGTCCTTTGCGCGTCCAAGTGGACGCGCGGCGCTCTAGTGAAGGGAGCGCGGCATGACCGCCACCGAAGATACCTCTCCGGCAACGGAGGCCGCCGCCACGCACTCCGGCTTCGTCGCGCTGATCGGCGCGCCCAATGCGGGCAAGTCCACGCTGGTCAACCAGCTGGTCGGCGCCAAGGTGTCGATCGTCACCCACAAGGTGCAGACGACCAGAGCCATCGTGCGCGGCATCGCCACGCATGACAATGCGCAGATCGTCTTCGTCGACACGCCCGGCATCTTCAAACCCAAGCGGCGGCTCGACACGGCAATGGTGACCACCGCCTGGGGCGGCGCCAAGGATGCCGATATCGTGCTGCTCTTGATCGACGCCGAGCGCGGCATCAGGGGCGATGCCGACGCCATCCTCGAACGGCTGAAGGATGTCCGCCAGCCGATGGTGTTGATCCTCAACAAGGTCGATCGCGTCAAGCACGAGGCGCTGCTGGCTTTGTCTGCGGCAGCGAACGAAAGGGTGCCGTTCAAGCGCACCTTCATGGTCTCGGCGCTGACCGGTTCCGGCTGCAAGGATGTGCTCGATTATCTGGCTGAAGCCCTGCCTGCCGGCCCCTGGTATTATCCGGAAGACCAGATTTCGGACCTGCCGATGCGCCAACTGGCGGCCGAGATCACCCGCGAGAAGCTCTATCTGCGGCTGCATCAGGAACTGCCTTATTCCTCCCATATCGAGACCGAGAAATGGGAAGAAAAGCCGGACGGCTCGGTGCGCATCGACCAGACCATCTATGTCGAGCGCGACAGCCAGAAGAAGATCGTCCTCGGCCACAAGGGCGAAACCATCCGCGCCATCGGCCAGGCGGCGCGCATGGAAATCGCAGGCATCCTCGAACAGAAGGTGCACCTGTTCCTGTTCGTCAAGGTGCGCGAGAACTGGGGCGACGACCCCGAGCGCTACCGCGAGATGGGGCTTGAGTTTCCGCGCTAGAGCAATTCCAGGAAAAGTGTGAAGCGGTTTTCCGTCCGGAATTGCGACAAAACAAGGGAGCAATTCCAGGAAAAGTGTGAAGCGGTTTTCCGTCCGGAATTGCGACAAAACAAGGGAGCAATTCCAGGAAAAGTGTGAAGCAGTTTCCGTCCGGAATTGCGTCGTAACAACTGGGTCCATGGACAGCAAGCCGAACATCGACACAGCGCTTGTCAGCCGGTTGATCGCGACGCAATTTCCCCGGTGGAAGGATCTTGCGATCAGGCCGGTCGAGTTTGGCGGTTGGGACAACAGGACCTTCCATCTGGGCGACGGGATGACCGTACGGCTGCCGAGCGCTGCCGCCTATTCCCTGCAAGTGGAAAAGGAGCATTGCTGGCTGCCGAGGCTTGCGCCTCTGTTGCCGCTGCCGATCCCGGTGCCACAGGCGATGGGGTTGCCTGCCGAAGACTATCCCTGGCATTGGTCCGTCTATGGCTGGATCGAAGGCGAGACGGCAAAGCGGGAGCGTATTGCCAGCCTGTCGCAATTCGCATCAGACCTGGCCGCATTCCTGGTTGCCTTGCAACGGATCGACGCCACCGGCGGACCGGTGCCGGGGCAACACAACTTCTTTCGCGGCGGTCCGCTCAGCGTCTATGACGGCGAAGCCCGGGATGCGATTGCAGCTCTCGCCGGCAAGATCGATACGGACGCCGCAAGCGCGGTGTGGGAGGCGGCACTTGCCGCGACATGGCACGGCGCGCCGGTCTGGTTCCACGGTGACGTCAGTTGGGGAAACCTGTTGGTCAGGCAGGGCCGGTTGAGCGCGGTGATCGACTTCGGAACCTCGGGCGTCGGCGATCCCTCATGCGATCTGGCGATTGCGTGGACGCTGTTCGAAGGCAAAAGCCGGGAGATCTTTCGCGCCGGCCTTCCGGCCGACGCGGCCATGTGGGCGCGCGGTCGCGGCTGGACGCTGTGGAAGGCGCTGATCACGGTCGCCGGCCACATCGGCGTCAACTTAGGTGAGGTTGAAAAATCCCGACATGTGATCGATGAAGTGCTTGCCGACGCGCGCGGATGACGTGATGTCGCCCGGATGGCGGGGCTACCGCAGTTGTCCAAGACAACCCGTGCTTATTGACGCCGACACGGCCAAAAATCCCGAGCGGTTTCTGAAAGATTTCCGATATTTCCACTAGGGCGGGGCCGATATCGTTCGGCTGTCTCGTCGCTACAGGACGATCCGCCTTAATTGGCGCGCGAGACCCAGCCCAGAATCGTCTTCAACGGTTGGCCGCTGTCACAATAATCACCGCGACGGCGCTCCGGTGAGTTTCGATCGCCTCGGCAAAAGCAAAATCGGCCGGGCAGGCGTGGCCCGGCATTTCGGCGCAGCGCCAGGGCACGATTGACGGACGGATGTCATCGGATGGTTGGGTGGGCGAAAAAATATCCAGATGTTTTTCGCTAAGATAGGCTTATATCCGCACATATGGCGTAATTGTAGAAACTATTTGCCTACAAAAGGTCGTTAGCCACGAAATTATCTTGATATATATTGAATATATGACGTTGTTCCAATTGTGCCGGCGGTAATTCTAACGAGTGTTATTTGTGCAACACAGAATTAATCTGTTAGAGGAATCGGACTTATTTCTGGAATCGTCATTGAAGGCAGAAGATCGATGGGTATGTTCGCCACCGAAAAGGGGGAGCGGTGCGAGCCTTTTTCGTTGTGGGGGTGAGGCGGGAAAACATTGCCGCCGGCCACAAATCCGAAGCCATTTTAAACTTTGACTGGAGAGGTCAGAAAATGAACATCAAGAGCCTTCTTCTCGGCTCAGCCGCGGCACTGATCGCGGTCAGCGGCGCGCGCGGCTGACGCTGTCGTCGTCGCCGAACCGGAACCGGCCGAATACGTCAAGATCTGCGACGTCTATGGCGCCGGCTACTTCTATATTCCCGGCACCGAGACCTGCCTGCGCATCGGCGGCTACGTCCGTTATGACATCGGCATCGGCGATGCCGGCTCGTTGGATGGTGTCAACCACGTTCCCGACCACCAGAGCGCCGGCGACACGCACTCGACCTACTACAAGAACACCCGCTTCACGCTGAAGACCTGGACCGGTCAGGAGACCGAGCTCGGTACCCTCAAGACCTACACCGAGACCCGCTTCAACTACGGCAACAGCAGTGGCGACTATCTTGATCAGGGCGCCTCCAATGCGGACGACTGGCAAGGCCGCAACAAGTCTCTCTCGCTGCGTTATGCCTGGATTCAGCTCGGCGGCCTGCGCGTCGGCAAGGATGATACGGCTTTCGATACGTTCATCGGCTATGCCGGCAACGTCATCCAGGATACGTTGGTTCCGTATGGCGGGCAGGAGAGCAACGTCGTTCAGTACTACTTCGACGCAGGCAACGGCTTCACGGGGCTGGTCTCTCTCGAAGAAGGCGCCGGCAAGGTCGGCACCATCGACAGCTATGTTCCGCATGTCGTCGGCGGCTTGAAGTACAAGGGCGACTGGGGTGCGGTCACCGGCGTCGTCGCCTATGACAGCAATTACGAGGAAGTGGCCGGCAAGGTCCGTTTGGACGTCAATGTCAGCAAGGAACTGACGTTGTTCATCATCGGCGGCTACGGCACGGACGACAACCTCAACGACAATGCGGGCAACGCCATCGATGCCAGCGGTCGCGGCTTCTACAAGCAGTGGGGCGGCAACTGGGCAGTCTGGGGCGGCGGCACCTACAAGTTCAACGACAAGACCGCGTTCAACGCCCAGGTCTCTTATGACGACTGGAAGAACCTCGGCATCGCCGCTAACGTTGCCTATACCGTTGTGCCCGGCTTTACGGTCACGGCTGAAGTCGACTACCTCAATGCTGGAAAGTTCGACGACGCCGACTTCAACAACTGGACCAAGGCCAATAAGAAGAGCAGCGTCGGCGGCATTCTCCGCTTCCAGCGCTCGTTCTAACGGATCGACTGACCTTACCAGGCCGCCCGCAGCGATATGCTGCGGGCGGTTTTTTTTGCACTGTCCCGGTGCCGGTCTGTCAGGAGCCAAAACCCACACCTTGATTTCGCCATCCAACCGGTGAAAAGCTCTGGAGATGGAATGGCGCGACGAGGGAATCATTCTCGGCACCCGCAAGCATGGCGAAACCAGCGCCATTCTCGAGGTGATGACACGCGCGCATGGCCGTCATCTCGGTCTCGTGCGTGGCGGCCGTTCGCACAAGCAGCAGCCTGTCCTGCAACCCGGCAATCGTGTCGACTTGTTGTGGCGGGCGCGGCTTGACGAGCATCTCGGCACGTTCCAGGCCGAGGCGATCGAGATGAACGCCGCCCGGCTGATGGACAGCGCGGTGGCCGTCTATGGGCTGCAGACCATGGCCGCGCATCTGCGCCTGTTGCCGGAGCGCGACGCGCATGAAGGTCTCTACGAAACGCTTGCCGTGATGATCGTCCATCTCGACGATGCCGACGCTGCCGGCGAACTGGTGGCGCGCTTCGAGCTTCTGGTGCTGGACGAACTCGGCTTTGGCCTCGATCTCAGTCAATGCGCCGCCACCGGCACGCGGCAGGACCTGGCCTATGTCTCGCCCAAATCGGGACGCGCGGTATCGCGCGAAGCAGGCTTGCCATGGCGCGACAAGATGCTGGCCTTGCCGGCCTTCCTGCAGCGCGGCTCCGGCCTGCGCGGCGATCCGGCGGCGGTCGACGACGCCTTCCGGCTGACCGGCTTCTTCTTCACCCGCCACGTCTATGAGCCGCGCGGCATAGAGCCGCCCGACGCCCGCGCCGGCTTTCTTGCCGCACTGCGCAAACACCACGCGCGCAGCAAGACCATAGCCGGAGAGGATGCCGCCAGAGAAATCATCACATGAGCGAGGTCGAATTGTATCCGGGCTGGGTCTCACCGCTCGGCCTCGGCACGATTCCGCACGCCGACATTCTGGAATACACCGGCCTGGACTTGCTGCAGCGTATCATCGACGGCAAGTATCCGGCGCCGCCGATCTCCTTCCAGCTCAGCTTCGCGCTGACCGAAGTGTCGGAAGGCCGTGCGGTGTTCCGTGGCGTGCCCAACGAGCGCCACCTCAACCCGCTGGGCAGCGTGCATGGCGGCTGGGCGGCGACGCTGCTCGATTCGGCACTGGCTTGCGCCGTGCAGACGCTGCTCGAAAAGGGTGAGGCCTATACAACGGCGGAGTTCAAGGTGAATTTGACCCGGCCCATCACACCGAAGACAGGCGAGGTAGTCTGCGAGGGCAAAGTCGTCCACAAGGGCCGTACGCTGGCGGTGTCGGAAGCGACGCTGAAGGATGCCGGCGGCAAGTTGCTGGCTTTCGGCACCGAAACATGCTCGATCTTTCCGGCCGCCAATCTGGCGGCGCGTTGAGTTTCCGGCCGTTTGGCCGCCGCATTTGAATGTCAGTGAGACTGAACGTCAGTGAAAACTGGCCTGGTTTGGGGGAACCGCCATGTTTGAAAGCCTGATCGGCCTTGTCGCCATCATCGCTTTGTTCGTCATCATTTCGCGCCAGCAGAGCCGCATCGGCCTTGTCGAGCGCGAGCTTGGCGCTCTGCGCAGCCTCGTGCTTTCGGGCGTCGTGCCGCCTGCGGCCAAGCCGTCCGAACAGGCAGCGGCCGACAAAGCGCCCGCCGATGTGGCTCCGGTCGTGGCGACCGATATCGTCTCGCCAGCGGTGAGCGAGGCGGTCACCGCGGAGGCAGAAGCCCTGACCGGCGAGGCCGTGTCCGGGCCATGGGCGCCAAGTGATGCGGCGCTGAAGGCGGCAGAACCTGCCGAGCCGGCCGCCGCGGCGAAAGCCGCCCGCCAGTCCGATGTCGAAACCGCGCTCGGCACCCGCTGGGCGGTCTGGGTCGGCGGCATTGCGCTGGCGCTGGGCGGTCTGTTCCTGATCCGCTACACCATCGAGGCCGGCATTTTCGGTCCGGGCGTGCGGCTGACGATGGCCGCGGTTCTCGGCCTGGTGCTGGTCGCCGGCGGCGAGTTCATCCGCCGCACCGGCTTCAAGGTGCCGGTGCAAGGTGCCGCTGGCGCCTATATTCCGGCTATCCTGACGGCGGCCGGTGCCTTCATCCTGTTCGGCACCGTCTATGCCGCGCATGGCATTTACGGCTTCATCGGCCCGGCGCTCGCCTTTACGCTGCTCGGCGCCATCGGCGTGGCGACGATCGCAGCCGCCCTGGTCCATGGCCAGGCGCTGGCCGGCATTGGCCTCATCGGCGCCATGGTGACGCCGATGCTGGTTGCCTCGCAGGCGCCCAATCCCTGGGCACTGTTCGGCTATCTCGCGATCGTGCTTGCCGCCACCGCCGTCATCGCCCGCATGCGCGACTGGACGTTGCTGATGGCGGCGGCCTTTTTCGGCACCGGTGTCTGGACCATCCTCTACATGACCGATGCGCCCGGCGCGAACCTCTCCACCATCCTGTTCATCGACGCCGTCACGCTGGCCGTGCTTGCGTTTGTCTGGCTCAGCCGCCGTGGCGACGAGGCCGGACCAGCCAGGGCTTTCGACTGGCCGTCCATCGTGCCTGGCCTGTTCGTCGCATTCTCGGCGCTGGGCCTGTCAGTCGACCCGGCCTTCATCGCAGCCGGTGATGCCTTGCCGGGCGCCGTGCTGATCGCCGCAATGGTGGCCGTCGCGCTCTATCGCCCACTGGCGCTGCCGCTCCTCTATGCCGCAGGACTGGTGACGGTGATGATCTATCTCGGCATCATCCCACCGACCTCGATCGCCTCCGACTTTTCGGGCGGCGCCTTGGGCGTCGATGGCCTGCCTGTGGCCACATCCAACGCGCTGACATTGCGCATCGGCATCGCGCTTGGCCTGGTCTTCATAGGCGCCGGCTTCTGGGCCGCCCACAGGTTCGCCGCCGCGACACGGATCCGCGCGGCCTCATGGGCGGCGTGGGGCGTCATCGTGCCGCTGGTCATCCTGCTGGCGCTCTGGTTCACCTTCGGCAATGTCGACCGCGACCTTGTCTACGCCGCTGTCGCAGCGCTGCTGGTCGTGGTTTTCGCCGCCGGCAGCGAGTGGATCGCGCGCGGCGAGGAACCGCCGCTCGAGGGCGGCGTGGCGGTGTCGTTTGCCCTGGGCGGTGCGGCCATCGCTGGCCTCTTGATGCTGCATATGGCTTTCGGTTCCGGCTGGACCACCATCCTGCTCGGTGCAGCGGCCATCGTGCCGGCGCTGGCCACGCGTTGGCGCTCCTATCCGGTGCTCGGCTGGATTTCGGTTGGCGCGGTGATCGCGGTGCTCGGCCGTGTCGCTTTCGACCCGACCATCGTCGGCGCCGAATTCTTGTCGACCACACCGGTGTTCAACTGGCTGCTGCCGGGCTACGGCGTGCCGGCGCTCGCCTTCGGCTTCGCCGCCTGGCAGCTTGCCCGCACCACCAACGGCCGCCCACGCCTCGCCATGGAAGCAGCGGCGGCATTGTTTGCGCTGCTCACGCTGGCCATGCTGGTGCGCCATGCCATGCATGGCGGCGTCATCGACACGGGGGCGATGACGCTCGCCGAGCAGGCGATCTACACGCTGATCGCCATCGGCGCCGGCGCCATCCTGGTCGCCATCGACATGCGCTCGCCAAGCTCGGTGCTGCGCTATGGTTCGATGGCCGCCGGTGTGGTTTCGGTCGCCTTCATCGGTGTCCGGCATTTCGTGGTGCTCAATCCGCTGTTCACCGACGAATCAACCGGCCAGATCCCGGTGTTCAACCTGTTGTTCCTCGCTTATCTCCTGCCGGCGGTCGCCGCCGGGGCACTGGCGCTCTACGCCAGGGACAAGCGGCCGAAATGGTATGCGCAGATGCTGGCGCTGGTGGCGGCTGTGCTTGGCTTCGCCTATGCCACCCTGTCGGTCAGGCGCCTGTTCAAGGGCGAATTCATCGGCCTGTGGAGCGGTCTTGGCCAATTGGAGACCTACACCTATTCGGCGCTTTGGCTGGTTATCGGCGTGGCGCTGCTCACCGCCGGCGTCTGGCTGAAATCACAGGCGCTGCGCATTGCCTCCGCCGCGCTGATTTCGGTCGCCGTGCTGAAGGTCTTCATCTTCGACATGTCGGAGCTGGAAGGCGTGCTGCGGGCGCTGTCCTTCATCGGCCTTGGCGCGGTGCTGATCGGCATCGGCCTGTTCTACCAGCGCTTGCTGACGCGGGCAGCGAGGGTGAAAATACCCGTCGGCGAGCAGTGACGACAGGTACTCAATTTAGGCGGGAATAAAACGGTCGCCCATCTCGTTATCTCATTGCTTGGGTGACCGGGGCGGCGGACCGCTTCGCGCTGGCCGCTTGCGCCACGCCGAGAAGGCGCGTTCAATCGGGATCAACAAGGGCGACCTCAGAACCAGCGGTCATGGACGAAAAGAAGGCAGCAATCCTTGGCGAAATACCGCGACTGCGCCGCTACGCACGCTCGCTTTTGCGCGACCGCGATGCTGCCGACGATCTCGTTCAGGATTGCCTCGAGCGGGCGCTTGTGCGGCTCGACAACTGGCAGACAGGAGAAAGCCCCCGGAGGTGGCTGTTTACGATCATGCATCATTTGTTCATCGACCAGATGCGCAAGGTGAACCGTCGCGGAGAAGCGACGATGCTGCCACTGGAGGCGGGCGAGGCGGTGGCCCAGCCGGCCGAGCAGGTGGAGAGCATCGCTTCGCGCGAGATCATCGACGCATTGCAGGCGATCAGCCCCGACCGGCGCGCGGCTCTCGTCATGGTCGCCGTTGAAGGTTTTTCCTATGCCGAAGCCGCCAACATTCTCGGCGTCCCCGCAGGCACGCTGATGTCGCGCATTGCGCGCGGGCGTGAGGAATTGCGCGGGTTGCTGGACGACACGGCGCGCCGCCGCGCAATAAGGATCGTCGAGAAATGATCCGCCGCGACTTTTCCGAACGTGACATTCACATGGCGCTCGATGGCGAGCTGCCCGGCGACGAGCGCGCCGCCTACGATGCGTGGCTCGACGCCAATCCCGAGATGAAGGCCAGGAGCGCCCGCTTCGCCGCCGACCGGGCAGCACTTCGCGCCGCCTTCGCCGGCGTGCTCGACGAAGCCGTCCCAGCGCGGTTGCGCAAGGTCGTGCTAGGCGAGACGCCGGTCAGGGCGGCGGCGTCACGCTCGCGCTGGTGGCTTGCCGCTGCGGCGGCCGTGCTTGTGGTCGCTGGCGGGCTTGGCGGATACCTTGCCGGCATCGACCGCGCCGGACAGGAGGATCCGGCGGAAGATCGGCTGGCCGAACAGGCAATCGCGGCCCATGTCGTCTTCGCTGCCGAAAAGCGGCATGCGGTCGAAGTGCCGGCGAGCGACAAGGATCATCTGCAGACCTGGCTGTCCAACCGGGTCGGGCTGAAGCTTGTGGCGCCGGACCTGACCGCGAACGGTTTCCAGTTGATCGGCGGCCGGTTGCTGCCGGCCGGCGAAAGCAAGGCCGCGATGCTGCTCTATGAGGACGACAAGGGCGAGCGCATATCCCTCTTCGTCACGGCGGAATCGGCGCAGAATGCCAAGGGAACCTATACATCGGCGCAAAACGGCCCCCAGGCCGTCTACTGGCTGGACAAGGGCTATGGCTGCGCCGTTGTCGGCTCGCTGCCGCGCGAGCAATTGGCCGTCGTGGCAAAGAGCGCCTATGGCCAGCTTCTGGCCGGCCTGGCCAGTTGAAAGGCGTCGCTTTTGATGGCGGCGCCAATGCACAAATAGTGATCCCATTCAAAGCGTTTTGCATCGCTGGGCTGTTGCCGAATCTGTCACAATTCGGCCCTATTCGAGGTGCGATAGCGCTTTGTGGCCATCAGTATTTTCGGCTGATGTCTTGAACGTTTTCGAGTAGGGCATTTCCCACCACCAATCGAGGTTTTCTCAAGCCGCATGCCTGCCGAGATCCGCACGGCCCGCGCGTCTGACGTCGATGATCTCGCCGCCATCGAGAAAGCTGTTTTCCAAAGCGACCGCATTTCCCGTCGCTCCTTCCGCCTGTTCATCGAGCGCGAAACCGCCGAGACGCTGGTCGCCGAAATCGACGGCCGCGTGGCCGGCTACGCGATCGTGCTGTTTCGCAAGGGAAGCGGCGTGGCGCGTCTCTACTCGATCGCCACCGGTCCGTTCTTCGGTGGGTTGGGTGTTGGCCGCATGCTGCTTGGATCTGCGGAAGATGCCGCCTTCGAGCACGGCCGCATGATGCTTCGTCTCGAGGTGCGCGAGGACAACAGCCGAGCCATCCGCATCTATGAGCAGGCCGGCTATCGCAAGATCGGCCGCGAATCCGGCTACTATGAGGATGGCGAGACAGCGCTTCGCTATGAAAAGACCTTGCGCGGCGACATTCCGATCGCCACCAAGGTGCCGTTCTACCAGCAGACCTGCGAATTCACCTGCGGTCCATGCTGCCTGATGATGGCGATGGCCAATTTCGATCGCGGCTTCACGCCGGATCCGGTCATGGAAATCCGACTGTGGCGCGAGGCGACGACTGTCTTCATGATGTCGGGACCCGGTGGCTGCGAACCATTCGGCCTCGCTGTCTCGGGGTACGAAAGCGGGCTTGCGGCGGAGATCTATGTTTCCTTCTACGGCGCGCTGTTCCTGCAGTCGGTGCGCAGTGAGGACAAGCGCCGGGTGATGGAACTGGCCCAGGTCGACTTTCGCCGCCGCGCGGAACTTTACGGCATCCCGGTGAATTACCGTCCATTCGCCATCGACGACATTCGCGCCGCGATCGCGGAAGGAAAACTGGTGCTGGTGCTGATCAGCGGTTTCCTTATGTTCGGCAAGAAAGTGCCGCACTGGGTGCTGGCCATCGGCGATGACGGCGACCATATCCTGATCCACGATCCCTGGGTCGAGGACGAGAGACAGGAGACCATCCTTGATGCCGCCAACATTCCCGTGCCTTACGGCATCTTCATGAACATGGCGCAGTTCGGCCGCGACGGACTGCGTGCCGCCATCACTCTGGGAAAGCGCGACAGACAATGACCTGGGTCATCCTTACCGGCCGGCAGAGCGATCTCGACCAGGTGGCGACACCGCACAAGATCATCACCAACCGTGACTATCTTGCGCATCCGTCGCTGTTTCGCGGCCAGCGGCCGAAGGTCATCAACCTGTCGAACAACTACGCCTACCAGAGCCGCGGCTACTATGCCTCGCTGCTGGCGGGTTCGCGCGGCCACAAGGTCATTCCGACCGTCGAGACGATGATCGACCTGTCGGAACGCAAGCTCTACGAACATGCTTTGCCCGAACTGGAGCTGGCACTCAACAAATGCCGCAAGGATCTCGGCGGCGCCTTTCCAACCAAGGTCTGTATCTTCTTCGGCATCGGCCCATCGAAAATCTGGGACCGTTTCGCCAAGCTGTTGTTCGACTGGTTCCGTGCGCCGGCGCTCGAAGTCCACATCAAGGACAGCGCCGAATGGGCCTCGATTCGCAAGATCGGCTTCCACCCGCTGGCGCGGATGACCGAGGACGAAGAAAAAAGCTTCATCCAGTGCCTGGAGACCTACACCAACCGCGAGTGGCGCGACACCAAGGGCCGCACGCCGGCGCGCTACACCTTCGCTACGCTGGTCGATCCGCATGAGGAATTGCCGCCGTCTGAGATTTCGTCGCTGCGCTACTGGGCCAAGATCGCCGAAAAGATGGGCGTCGAAATCGAGCCGATCACCAAGCGGGATCTCGCCAAGCTCGCCAATTACGACGCGCTGTTCATCCGCGAGACCACCACGATCTCCAACCACACCTATCGTTTCGCCCGCCGTGCCCAGCAGGAAGGCATGCCGGTGATCGACGATCCGCTGTCGATGATCCGCTGCACCAACAAGGTCTATCTCAACGAGCTGATGGCCTACAACAAGGTGCCGGTGCCGCCGACGGTGATGATCGCTGGCACTTCGGACCTCGAACTGGCGGCGCAGACACTGGGCTTTCCGCTGGTGCTGAAGATCCCGGATTCGTCATTCTCGCGCGGCGTCAAGAAATGCGCCAACTTCGAGGAGCTGAAGACGCTTGCCACGGAATGGCTGGAGGATTCCGACCTTCTGATCGCACAGAAGTTCATTCCGACCGAATATGACTGGCGCGTCGGCGTGCTCGGCGGCCAGCCACTGTTTGCCGTCCACTATCTGATGGCGAAGAAGCACTGGCAGATCGTCAACCACAAGGCCAACGGCAAGCCCGACCAGGGCGGCATCAAGACCTTCACGCTGAAGGAAACGCCGGCGCATGTTGTCGAGACGGCGGTGAAGGCGGCGCGCTGCATCGGTGATGGGCTCTATGGCGTCGACCTCAAGGAGACCAAGGATGGCGTCTTCGTCATCGAGGTCAACGACAATCCGAACCTCGACCATGGCTGGGAGGATTCCGGTGAAAAGGACGAGGTCTGGGTGCGGCTGACGCAGTGGTTCCTGGAGCGGCTGGACCGCCCAGGCCGGTAATCACCGAGGGGAAAAGATGCTGTTCATCGTGATCGAGGACTTTCGCGGTTGCGATCGCAAGGAGATCTACCGCCGCTTCCGCGACCGTGGCCGCCTGAAGCCGGGGGAGCTTCTCGTGCACCATAGCTGGATCGCGGCGGATATGAGCCGTTGCTTCCTGCTGGTGGAGGCTGATGACGTCACGTTGCTGCAGCGCTGGGTCATCGAATGGGCGGATCTGGTGGAGTTCGAGATCGTTCCCGTGGCGACGAACAAGGACATGGTAGAGGCATTGAGCGGGCACCTCTGAGCGGCCATGACTGGCCGTCAACGGCTCTCTAGCGCCGGCGATTTGACCGCGCGCACGCATTCCTCGATCAGCCACTGGCGAAACGCCGCCACCACATCGCGTCTTGCGCTGCGCTCCGGGGTTGTCAGACAATAGGGCTGGCGCAGCTCCAGCGCCTGGGCGAGGGGCCTGACCAGCCGGCCGTCTTCCAGGGCCTCGGCGCAATAGACCCCTTGCGCCAGCGCGACGCCAAGGCCGGAAATGGCAAGATCAAGTGCGGCCCGCGACGAATTCGCCGAAAGGCCGCGTTGCGCTGCCCGGCCAGGCTCGATGCCCATCGCTTCGAACCAGTTGCGCCAGGTCGGGAACGACGCGCCCGTCGGTCCCCAGTCGGTGTGGATCAGCGGCAGGCCGGTGAGGGCGGTGGCGTCCAGAGGTTTATTCGTCGCGACGAGATCAGGTGCGCAAACGGGGTAGACGGCATCCCCGACGATGTCTTCCGTTGCCTGGTCGCGGTAGTGCGAACGGCCATAGGAAAGGCGGATGTCGATCAGATCGCGGTCGAACGATACCGGATCGTCTTCGCCTCTGAGCGATATGTCGACAGCGCCGTGGGCCGCGACAAAGCCTGCCAGGCGCGACGACAGCCAGCCCATCGCCATGGATGGCGGTACCGACACGACGAGCCGGGAGCGGAACTCGGCGCCGCTCAGTTCTCGTGACACGCTGCCGATCTCACCGAATGCCGTTGTCAGCCGAGGCAGTATTTCCCTGCCGGCGTCGGTGAGGACGACGCGGCGGTTGACCCGGTTGAACAGCTTGCGGCCCATCTGGTCTTCGATGGTCCGGATCAGCTGGCTGACTGCGGCGGCGGAGATAGAAAGCTCTTCGGCTGCCGCGGCAAAGCTGCCGGAACGCGCCGCCGCTTCGAAAGCCTGGAGTCCGCGCAAGGATGGAAAAGCGATCATGATGCCCGATAGATAAGGTGACCTTATCTAAATCGCAGAATTCCTCGTTTTTAGAAAGCTTTCTTGTTGAATACGATGAGCGTCGACATTTTCGAGCGGGATGACGCAGTGCACCATCGCGACGTAATTGCATCGTTGACGCAGGAAGAGCGCAATCGCCTGACCGCCAAGTCGGATGTCTCAGGTCTCGTTCAGCTTGCCGCTCATTGGGGCGCGATCGTGGTCATCGGATCGCTGATCGCCGCCAAGGTGCCGTTCTGGCAGCTGCTGATGCTGCCGCAAGGCATCCTGATCGTCTTCCTGTTCACGCTGTTGCACGAGACGGTGCATCGCACCGCCTTCGAACGGCAGTGGCTGAACGATGCCGTGGCGCGGGTGTGCAGCCTGGCGATCGCGCTGCCGGCGGACTGGTTCCGCTATTTCCATTTCGCCCACCACCGATACACCCAGGACCCAGACAATGATCCGGAGCTGGCTTTCCCCAAACCGGAGACATGGAGGCAATACCTCGTCCATGTCTCCGGCATCCCGACGTGGTGGGGGCATCTCAAGACGCTCTATGGCAATGCGATGGACCGAGGCCGGGGAAGCTATGTTCCGCCAAAGGGGCACTACAAGGTGCGCGTCGAGGCGCGCGCCATGATTGCCTTCTATGCCGTGTTCATTCTGCTGGCCGTCTATTTCCGGCTCACGGTGCTTCTCTATGTCTGGATCGTGCCGGCCTTGCTCGGGCAGCCGTTTCTGCGCCTCTATCTCCTGGCCGAGCACGGCCGTTGTCCGTTCGTCGCCAACATGCTGGAGAACACCAGGACCACGCTGACCAACTGGCTGGTCCGCAAGCTGGCCTGGAACATGCCGTTCCATGCCGAGCATCATGCGTATCCCGGCGTGCCGTTTCATCAACTGCCGGAGTTTCATGCGCTGATCGAGCGCCATCTGAAGGTGGTCGAACCGGGCTATGTCAGCTTCCACGAAAAATACATCGAGACATTGCGCTGACGGTGGGCCGACCTCAGCCGGTCTGGCTGTGCAACGCGCGCGATTTCAGCAGGCGCTGAATATCCGCTGCCTTTGATGGAACCCCGATCAGATAGCCCTGCGCCTCGACGCAACCGTTGCCGCGCAGAATGTCGAGCTGCATCTCGGTCTCGACACCCTCGGCGGTGACCGTGATGCCGAGTTCGGCCCCCAGCCCGATGATGGTGCGAACGATCGCCGCCGTGTCGCGATTGCCGATGTCGCGGATGAACGAACGGTCGATCTTGATCTTGTCGACGGGAAAACGCCTGAGATAGCCGAGCGAGGAATAGCCGGTGCCGAAATCGTCCAGCGCAATGCGGATGCCCAGCCCGCGCAATTGACGCAGTGTCCTCAGCACGGTCTCGCTTTCGTCCATCAGCACCGTTTCGGTGATTTCCAGTTCCAGCCGGCTGGCCGGCACGCCGGAAAAGGCCAGCGCCGAGATGACGCTGCGGGCAAAGCCACCGCTTTTGAGCTGCACGGCCGAGACATTGACCGCGATGCGCAGGGCGGGAGGCCAGCTCGCCGCCGTCGCGCAGGCTTTCCTCAGCGCCCATTCGCCAAGCGGCACGATCAGTCCGGTTTCTTCGGCGACCGCAATGAAGTTGTCCGGCGCCACCGTGCCGCGCGTCGGCGAATGCCAGCGCATCAAGGCTTCCGCACCGACAATCTCGCCGGATTCTATATTCATGATCGGCTGGAAATCGAGGTCGAATTCCTGGTGCGGCAGAGCTGCCTCGAGGTCGGTCTCAAGTGCGCGCCGCGCCTGCACCATGGCGTCCATTCCGGGCTCGAAGAAGCGGTACAGGTTGCGCCCTTCGCTCTTCGCCCGGTAGAGCGCCGTATCGGCATTTTTCAGCAGCGTGTCGGCATCCCGGCCGTCATCGGGGAAAACGGCGATGCCAAGGCTGATGCCGACATGAATGTCCCGGTTTTTGTCGCGAAACGGTTTTGCGATCACCGCGACGATGTGCTTCGCCAGTTTTTCCGCTTCGGCCAGGCTTTTGAAAGGGAACTGGATGATGACGAATTCGTCACCGCCAAAACGGGCGACGATGTCTGTCTCATTGCGCAGGCAACGCTGCAGCCTCTCGGCCACGCTCTTCAACAGCCAGTCGCCGGCCGGATGTCCCCACGTGTCGTTGACCGCCTTGAAGCGATCGAGATCGAGCGAGAAGATTGCCAGCGGTGCAGCCGCATCCTCCAGCGCTTGGTCGAGCCGTTCGCGAAGCATCGAGCGGTTGGGCAGTCCGGTCAGCGTGTCGTGATGCGCAAGATGGGTCATGCGCTCTTCGACCAGTCTGCTTTCGGTGACGTCGTCGAACGTGGCGACCCAGCCGCCGCCACTCATCGGCCGACGCGCGATCATCAGCGTTCGTCCGTCGGCAAGCTGACGGGGGGTCGATCGCGTCTGGCCGACCTGCAGGCGGGCTTCGGTTTTGAGGACCTCGCGATCGATATCGATGGGCGGATAGACACCTAGGCGTACCAGCCGCTCAAGGAGTTCGCGCAGACCCATGCCCAGTGGAAGGTCTGTTTCGCTGACACCGTAGAGTTCCAGAATGCGCTGGTTGCGCACGATCAGCCTGCCGTCGGCGTCATACATCAGCAGGCCTTGCGACATGTTGGCAAGTGCTGCGTCGAAGCGGCGATGCTGCTCCTTGAGATCCCGCTCTGCGCGCCGCTGTTCGGTGATGTCCTCGTAGATGGAGACCCAGCCGCCCGAAGCCAGCGGGCGATGCGAAATGTGGATGATGCGACCGTCCGACAGCGTCTCCTCATAGGTCGAGGCTTTCGCCTGGTCGATATAGGGCTTGCGGATGGCGTAGAGTTCTTCGGCGCTTTGCGAGGCAATGCCGATGTCGACGCTGTGGCGCAGGATGTCGAGGAACCGGATGCCGGGCCGCATCACCCTGGCGTCGAGGCAGAAGATGTTGATGTAGTTGACGTTGCAGATAATCATGCGCTCGTCGGCGTCGAACATGCACAGCCCATGCGACATGTTCTCGACGGCGGCCGAAAAGCGTTCGTTCTGTTCGCGCAGTTCGTCTTCCATGGAGCGCGGCCGATCCATGCCTTCGGCCCCCGGTTCCGGGACGGCCGAACCATCCTTGGCATCAGCGACGGGCATAAGGCGCGCCTGCGGCTCGTGATCGAACGGGCTAGTGTGGTCGCCGCCGGTTAATTTAGCGTTTTTCAGCCGATCGCTTGTGCCGGGACCTGGCGGCGCGACTTCTCGATCGCCGAAAAACGCTTCAGGAACGCATTCTGCGCCCAGGTAACAGAGCGTGGCGTGAAATCGAAGCGATCGGCATTGAAGCCGCGCGGACGGCCGAAGAACTCGGTCGCCTCGGCGGTCGAAAAGCCGGCAAGCAGCGTTGCTTCGAAATAGGCGGCGATCTGGTCGGCGCGCTTGATCTCCTTGCGCAGCGCCGCGGCCGGTTCCGGCGGCAGCGAGAAGCGCAGATGGATGGCGCGCTGCAATCGCAATTCACAGTCCTTGTAGCTGCCGCCCATCACCGATTTGAACGGCGAGATCATGTCGCCGATGACATATTCGGGGGCGTCGTGCAGCAGCGCCGCCAGCCGGGCGTCGGCCGAAGCCTCCGGCACCAGGTCGCAATACAGCGCCTCGACAAGCAGCGAGTGCTGGGCGACCGAAAAGGCGTGCTCGCCGCTGGTCTGGCCGTTCCAGCGGGCAACGCGGGCGAGCCCGTGCGCAATGTCCGAAATCTCGATGTCGAGCGGCGAGGGGTCGAGCAGGTCGAGCCGGCGGCCGGACAGCATGCGCTGCCAGGCGCGTGCCGGCGCACCGACGCGATCGGCCGCCATCAGGCCTCCTCCGCGCTGACGGCTTCCTGCGGGAAGCTGAACTTCGCCCAGCCGGGAATGGCCACGGTAACCGGCATGTCGCCCGCCATGATCGGCTGGCCGGCGTCGAGCGCCGCCTTGACCCTGTCGATGCGGGCAATGGCGAGCCCGGTCGTGCCGGCGGTCGAGCCAAGCGTGCCGACCGGCCGCCCCTCGACGGTGAGTTCGGTGCCAGCGGCGGGCAGGGGAAGTCCAGCCTGAACGATCAGCACGCGCCGCCGGGCCGTGCCGCGGTGCTGCATGCGCGAGACAACCTCCTGGCCGACATAGCAGCCCTTCCTGAAGCCGACGCCGCCGGTCTCGTCGAGCAGCACGTCATGCGGGAAGGCGTCTCCAAGTTGGTAGTCGCTGCTGCTTTCGGCAATGCCGCTGGCGATGCGGAAGGCTTGCCATGCGGCAAGGTCGCTCCGCTCATCTGTTTCGCCATAGGAGCGCGTGACGGCGCCGTTCGGAAAGCGCGTGTCGGCGGCCGCCGTTGAATCAGATTGTGAGGCCGTTGACTCACTTCCCCATGCGACTTTGACAAGCGCCTGATCGGCCTTGGCAATCTCGACCTTGGCGCGCAGCTTGTAGAGCATCAGCCGGCGCACGAAATCATCTGATATGTCGGCACGGCACTCGAGCCGGAATGCATTCTCGCCGGCGCGCGAGATCAGGAAATCGAACAGGATCTTGCCTTGCGGCGTCAGCAGCGCGCCCGGTTTTGCCTGGCCGGGTGTCAAGACGTCCAGATCGGTGGTCAGGATGTTCTGCAAGAAATGCTCGGCATCGGGGCCTGAGACGGAGATGAGTGCGCGGTCTTTGAGCTGGGCAAAGGGCATTGGCGAAAGCAGCCTGATCTTGCAAAACGGTCGGCCTTTACGTAAGCCGCTGGCACTCCCCCCGCAAGAGAGCATGGCCATGACCTACGACCTCATCCTGACAGGCGGCACAGTGGTCAACCATGACGGCGAAGGGGCTCGCGACATCGGCGTCAAGGATGGACGCATCGCTGCCATCGGCGATCTCGGCCAGGCCTCGGCCGGCGAGACGATCGACTGCCGCGGCCTGCACATCCTGCCGGGTGTCATCGACAGCCAGGTGCATTTCCGCGAGCCGGGGCTTGAGCACAAGGAAGACCTGGAGACCGGCTCGCGGGCGGCGGTGCTGGGCGGTGTCACCGCCGTGTTCGAGATGCCCAACACCAATCCGCTGACCACCAGCGAGGCAGCGCTTGCCGACAAGGTCCGGCGCGGCAGTGGCCGCATGCACTGCGATTTTGCCTTCTGGGTTGGCGGCACCCGCGAGAATGCAAAAGACGTCGGCGAGCTCGAGCGGCTGCCGGGTGCGGCCGGGATCAAGGTTTTCATGGGTTCGTCCACCGGCGACCTTCTGGTCGAGGACGATGAAGGCGTCGCCTCGATCCTTAGGAATACGCGCCGCCGGTCCGCCTTTCATTCCGAGGACGAGTTTCGGCTGCGCGAACGTCTGGGCGAACGCATCGAGGGCGACCCGTCATCGCACCCGGTCTGGCGCGACGAGATCGCTGCCTTGCGCTGCACCGAGCGGCTGGTGCGCATAGCGCGCACTGTTCGCGCCCGCATCCATGTCCTGCACATCTCGACGGCCGAGGAGATTCTGTTCCTCCAACAGCACAAGGATGTCGCGACCTGCGAGGCGACGCCGCATCACCTGACCCTGTCGGCGGACGATTATGCGCGGCTCGGCACGCTGATCCAGATGAATCCGCCGGTGCGCGAGAAGCGCCATCGCGACGGCGTCTGGCACGGCATTGCGCAAGGCATCGTCGATGTGCTCGGCTCCGACCACGCACCGCACACGCTGGCCGAGAAGGCCAAGCCCTATCCGGCCTCGCCCTCGGGCATGACCGGCGTGCAGACGCTGGTGCCGATCATGCTCGATCACGTCAATGCCGGCCGGCTGACGCTGCAGCGCTTCGTCGACCTGTCCAGCCACGGTCCGCAACGCATCTTCGGCATGGCGAGAAAAGGCCGTATCGCCGCCGGCTACGGCGCCGATTTCACCATTGTCGACATGAAGCGGCGCGAGACCATCACCAACGCGCAGGCCGGCTCGAAAGCCGGCTGGACGCCATATGACGGCAGGCAAGTGACCGGCTGGCCCGTCGGCACCGTCATTCGCGGCCGCCGCATCATGTGGGAAGGCGAGATCGTCACGCCGGGCCAGGGCAAAGCGGTGGAGTTTTCCGAGGCATTGCCCCGCTAGGCCCCCCGACCTCCCGCAAGGGGAGGGTAAAAGGCTCAGTCGCCGGCGACGAAGAACGTCCATTGCCCGGTGGGCGTGATGCCGACGCGGTAGAAGATGTAGGCGCCGAACTGCTTCATGTCGTCGAAATCGCCGGCGGTGACGATCTTGAACAACTCGACCCGCTGCTTGGCATCGAGCTTGTCCAATGGCAGCGCGAAGAAATACGGCCACACGTAGAGCTCTTCCGGCGTGCCGGCGTCGAGGTGGACATAGCCTGCATTGAGCACCTCTTCCAGGATGGCCAGGATCTCCTGGCCCTCCGGATCGCCGGAGAGACCCTTGAGGAAGGCGATGGCGTCGCCGTCTATATCGGTCAGCGACAATTGCGTCGTGTTGTCGCCCGTGCCGATCAAAGGCCGCAGCTTTTCGATGTCGCCGCCTTTGCAGGCTTCGACGATCAGGTCGTGCATGCGCCGTACCGGTTCCGGCAGCTTGCCGAGATCGTAGACGACCTCGGGCACCGGCGTCTCCGGATCGACTCGCGGCCTGGTGACGCCGCCGTCCGCCGGGCTGTCCGGCTCGGCTTCTTTAGGGGCAACCGGCTGGCCGGTTGGAGGCAGCGGCCCGACCGGGTCGGGCATTGGCACGGTGCTTCCGGGCGGCGACATGTCGTCGTCCACCGGCGGCGTGACGGGTGCGGGGAGCTCTTCGCGCTTGATCTCGCTCAGCGCATAAGCGGGGCTGCTGACGAGAACCAGGGGAATCGCGGCACAGCAAGCGGCGAAGCAGATGTAAAGGACCAAGCCACGCGGCTTGCCTGACATCGAAAGACTCACTGCCCGTTTCTCCCTGCTTCCGGGCATGACGCCCGAGCGGCATTCTGTCGTCAAAGAACCGGACGTCGGTTCAGTGCCGCAGCCGTTCAGGTTCGAAGGCGCCAGCAATCACCTTTTCACGCATGCGGTCGAGCAGGGCAAGGGCCGAGGTCTCGCCATTGGCACGCAACATCTCGCCGAATGCCGTCTCGAGCGCGGCCTCGGCAATGATCTCGGGCTCTATGCCGGCGGAGAGACCCTCCGCCCAGGCTTCGCTGTGGCTTTCCACGGCGGTCAGGCGTTTCTCTTCCCTGACCAGCGCGTCGATGTCGTTGACACCATGTTCCATATGCGATGTCCACCCTTTCAAGCGGCGATCCGTCGATGTGGATCAGGCTTGATCTGTTCATTTCACACGCAGGGTCAATTAAGTATTTGTAAATACGACATTTTTTTGATCGTTTTTTACAAAGCCCGATTGCCTTGTGCGGAGCTGCGTTCAACTCGAGTCAAACTTAGCCGATTAGGGCGGCCTGCGGGGCGAAAACCTTCAGTTTGAGTTAATTCCGCATTCACGCAGTAAGGTTTCGTTAATACTGTTGCAGAAGTGCCACATGAGGATTGCACCAAGATGTCACCTGGCACAAGCCGGATATATCGATTGTCGCCAGCGATGGTCCGGATATCTGTGGATGGGCAGGTCGGAACGGCTAAATCAGTTGCCGTAACGCGAGGCGATGTCGCGCGACAGCGTCTCACCTTCCTTCATATAGCGGCTGATGGCTTCAGTCGCCGACGGCGTGCACTGCGTGTACGTGCCGCCGAAGGAGCGGTAGCCGCGATTGAAGCTGGCGATGAAGCGGGCGCGCCGCTCGGCGTCCGGATTTTCCGAATCGAGCAGCTTCTGCATCTCGACGCGCCACTGGTCGCCTTTCTCACCGCACAAATTGCGCAGGAAGTGCAGCGACCCCAGAACTTCCGCCAACCGCATCAGCCCAGGCTCGAACGGCGACTCGGCGCTGAGCGCCGGCCGCGTCGAAAAGGCCGTGCTGACGGCAAGACATACGGCGAGAAGCAGGGATGGACGGTTCATAAGCCTTCTCCGCCTAACGGCGTCAGCCGTTGTGGTCCGCCTAACGGCGTTAGCCGTTATGGCCTGCCGAACGAACGGCGTCAGTCGTTGTGGTCTGCCGAACGGGGTAAGCCGTTGCGGCCTGCCAAACAGCATAAGCCTTTGTGGCGAAACAATTTGTCGCCCGCAAGGCGATTTTCAGGGCTGTACCCCGGCGTTTGCGCCAAGGCCCAACAGGTCCTCGGCGACGGCAAACACCGAGCCGGCGAGCGGCAGCCCCGCCATTTCGCTGAGCGTATAAAAGGCTGCTGTCTCGGCGTCGTCGCCAGCCACCGCCTCGCCACCGGCATAGGCGGCTCCGAAGACTGTGAGGAGATAATCGACCGGGTGGCCGTCATCCCTGCCGTCGATGTGGATTTCCCGAAGCGGGCGGTAGTCGGTGGCGTGCAAGCCGGTTTCTTCCAGCAGTTCGCGCTTTGCCGCGGCCTCCAGCGTCTCGCCGGCTTCGACCTTGCCGCCCGGAAAGGCATAGAGCCCTTGCGATGGCTGCCGCGCCCGCTTGACCAGGAGCACGGTGTCGCCACGCACGACGGCAACCGAGACGGCCGGAAGTGTCTTGCGCGCTTCGTTCATGGATCCCCGATCAGGCTCATTTGAAGGCAGGTCTGTTGTGGACCGCCCAGCATGGGGAAGCTTTAGCGGTTGCGCAACGCCGGTTCCATCGCCACTTTCAGACCGAACCAGTCGAAGGGCACCAGTCGACCATGTGCGGACGTTTTGCCTTGACCGCGACGCCGGACCAGACCGCCGCCTTTCTGGACGTGGCGGGGCTTGAGGATTTCCCGGCGCGCTACAACATCGCGCCGACGCAGCCGATCCTGATGGCGATCGCCGGCGCCCCACGGGCGCCGGGCTCCAATCTGCCGGACCGCCAGCCGATGCTGGTGCGCTGGGGGCTGATCCCGACCTGGGTCAAGGACACACGCGAGTTTCCGCTGCTGTTCAACGCGCGTTCTGAAGGGGCCGCCGAAAAGGCTTCGTTCAAAGCCGCCATGCGCCATCGCCGCGCGCTGGTGCCGGCATCCGGCTTTTACGAATGGCGGCAAACCGGTGGCAAGAAGGGGCAACCCTATTGGATACGGCCCAGGCATGGCGGGTTGGTCGCCTTTGCCGGACTGATCGAGACCTATGCCGAGCCGGGCGGTTCGGAAATGGACACCGGCGCCATCCTGACCGTCAAAGCCAATGCCGACATCGCTGATATTCACGACCGCATGCCGGTGGTGATCGATATCAGGGATTTCGCCCGCTGGCTGGATTGCCGCACGCTCGAGCCGCGCGATGTCGCCGACCTGTTGCGGCCGGCGCAGCCTGATTTCTTCGAGGCAATTCCGGTTTCCGACCTCGTCAACAAGGTCGCCAACACCGGACCGGAGATTCAGGAGAGGGGGGAGATCGGGCCGGAGCCCGAGAAGGTCAGGCGCCAGAAGCCCGGCGCGGACGACAGTCAAATGACGTTGTTTTAGAGCATGATCCTGAAAAGTGGCCCCAGTTTTCGGGAAAGATCATTTCGGGAAATCAGGCTCAAACAAAAGGACGAAAGCTGCTATTTCGAGGCGCGCTCTGGCGCTTCATTCCGGCCACCTTCGGGCCGGTCGCGCACCAGTTCAGGCAGCGCGGGGCGATACGATCTTCTGCGCCGGCTTTTTCTTCTTCGCGGTGTGGAGAAGGGCGGCGACGATCGCGGCCGGGCCGATGGCGCGGTAGTGGTTGGCCAGCGCCGGTTGCTTGGCGCGGTTGGATTCCTGCTTGGTTCGGGGCATGTCTCTCTTCCCAGGTAACATTTTCGTGTCTGCGTTTGATGGCCGATTCTGACCAAATCGTGACGCCTGCTGAACTAGCCGGCGAATGTTTCATCACTGTGCCGACATGTTTAATAAAATGTTTCAGTGCATCAATACCTGTGATCCAGCGACGTTTTTGCTGAAACTAGCGACTTGACGGCAACACCGGCCAAGGCGATAAAGCCGCCCATGAAAACGTCTTTCGCCATTTGTGGCATTTGCATTATTGGCTAGCCTCGCGCTGGTCCGGACGTTTTCGCCTCATCTTCCCCAGATTGGACAAACGCCCCGGCCAGCAGGCTGGAGTCTGTTTTGCGCCTCGACGCGCCGGCTCCAGTCAAAGCATGATCCCGAAAAGTGGGAACCGGTTTTCGGACCAGATCATGCTCAAACAAAGTAACGAACCGGGAAGGCACGAATGTCTGACGCATCGCAGGGCCTGCGCCTCTACAACACGCTGACGCGGACGAAAGAGGATTTCGTCGCGATCGATCCGCGCAATGTGCGGATGTATGTCTGCGGCCCGACGGTCTACGACTTTGCCCATATCGGCAATGCCAGGCCGGTGATCGTCTTCGACGTGTTGTTCCGCTTGCTGCGCCATCTCTATGGCGAGACGCACGTCACCTATGTGCGCAACATCACCGACGTCGACGACAAGATCAACGCGCGCGCCTTGCGGGACTTCGGCGGCGAGATCGCATCCGGAACGCTCTCGCTCAACGAGGCGATCCGACGGGTCACCGAAAAGACCGCCGACCAGTTCCACAACGATGTGGCTGTTCTCGGCTGCCTAGAGCCGACGGTCGAGCCGCGTGCCACCGAATTCGTCGAGCCCCGCGCCGATGGCAAGGCCGACATGATCAGCTTGATTCAAAGCCTGATCGCACGCGGCCATGCCTATGTCGCGGCGGGTGAAGTGCTGTTCGACACCGCGTCGATGCCGGACTACGGACAATTGTCGAAGCGCAATCTCGACGAGCAGCAGGCCGGCGCTCGCGTCGCCGTCGACGCGCACAAGAAAAACCCGCAAGATTTCGTCCTGTGGAAACTGTCGTCACCGGAGGAGCCGGGCTGGAACAGCCCGTGGGGCAGGGGCCGGCCGGGGTGGCACATCGAATGCTCGGCGATGTCGGCCGCCTATCTCGGCGAGGTCTTCGACATCCATGGCGGCGGCCTCGACCTGATCTTCCCACACCATGAGAACGAGATCGCCCAGTCGCGTTGCGCTCATGGCACCGACGTGATGGCCAATATCTGGATGCACAACGGCTTCCTGCAGGTCGAAGGCCAGAAGATGTCGAAGAGCCTCGGCAATTTCTATTCGATCAACGAGTTGCTGGAGATGGAGACCTTTGGCGGCCGCAAATGGCCGGGCGAGGTGCTGCGGCTGGCAATGCTGATGACGCATTATCGCGAACCGATCGACTTTTCCGTGCGCAAGCTGGAGGAGGCCGAAAACACGCTGCGCAAATGGAAGCGGGCGGCGGATCTGGCGCCGGCGGCGGGGCAGTTGCCGGTGGAGGTCATCGATGCGTTGTCGGACGATCTCGCCACCTATGCCGCCTTCCAGGTCATGACGCAGTTGGCCGGCGAGGCCGTGGACGGCAACGAAGCCGCTGCTTCGCTGAAGGCGTCGCTGCTGTTCCTCGGCTTCGATGTCGCGTCGGCCGACATTGATAAAGGTGGTGTTGCCAAGGCCATCGCCAATCGCCTCGCGCTCATCGCCGCGAAGAACTGGGCCGAGGCCGACCGCATCCGCGACGAACTGCTGGCACAAGGCGTACAATTGAAGGACGGCAAGGACCCCGTCACCGGGGAGCGTATCACCACCTGGGAGGTAAAAAGATGATCGACCATCTCGGCATAACCGTTGCCGATTTCGATGCTTCGAAGGCTTTCTACGACAAGGCGATGGCGCCGTTGGGCGCCGCGCTGCTGTACATGGTGCCGCTGGAATATACCGGTGGCGCCAAGGTCGGCGGTTACGGCCGCGACCGGCCGGTGTTCTGGCTGAGTTCCGGCAAGGACAAGCCGAAAGACCACCAGCACGTCGCCTTCACCGCGCGCAGCCGCGCCGAGGTCGATGCCTTCCACGCCGCGGCACTTGCCGCCGGCGGCAAGGACAATGGCGGGCCGGGCCTGCGCCCGCACTATCACCCGAACTATTATGGCGCCTTCGTCTTCGATCCCGACGGCAACAATGTCGAGGCCGTCTGCCATGCCCCGGAGTGAACCGCGATGAGCCTCGACAACCGGCCGACCTACACCGGCGGCTGCCAGTGCGGCGCGGTGCGCTTTCGCGTCGAGGGCGCGCTTGGCGACGCTTCGATCTGCCATTGCCGCATGTGCCAGAAGGCGTTCGGCTCGTTCTACGCGCCGCTGGTTTCGGTGCGCGGCGCAAAGCTCGACTGGACGCGTGGCGAGCCGAAATATTTCCGCTCGTCCAACCATGTCGATCGTGGCTTTTGCGCCGATTGCGGCACGCCGTTGACCTTCACCGCGCCGGACGGAGTTGGCCTTGCCATCGGTGCGTTCGACAATCCGGCGGAGATCGTGCCGCTGATCCAGTGGGGCACCGAGGCAAAACTGCCCTACGTTGATACGATCCCGCAATTGCCGGGCGAGGAGACGATGGCCGACATGTCGTCGGCCCCCTATCTGGCCGATCTCGTCTCCTACCAGCATCCAGACCACGACACCGAACAATGGCCGCCAAAGGAAAGATCATGACCGAGACAATACGAACCGGCGGCTGCCAGTGCGGCGCCGTGCGTTTCCGCATTCATGGGGCGCTCGGCCGCCCGTCGATCTGCCATTGCCGCATGTGCCAGAAGCAGTTCGGCTCGTTCTTCGGTGCACTGGTGACGGTGCCCAAGGATGGCGTCGAATGGACCCATGAAGAACCGAGCTATTTCCAGTCGTCGGTCAACATCGATCGTGGCTTCTGCCCCCGCTGCGGCACGCCGCTGACCTACCGGCAGCCCGGCGGGCTTGAGATTGCCATCGGCGCCTTCGACGACCGCTCCGATCTCGCCCCGCAAATCCAGGTCAATTACGCCGCGCGGCTGCCCTGGGTGGAGACGATCTTCGACCAGCCCGTCCACCAGGATCCCGATTTCTACACAAGGCAGGAGCAGATCATCTCCTTCCAGCACCCCGACCACGAAACGACGGACTGGCCGACCAAAGGTTTGCAGCTATGAGCAGTCAATCGCGTACCCTCTATCCCGAGATCGAGGCGTTCGAGTCCGGCATGCTCGATGTCGGCGACGGCCATCAGGTCTACTGGGAGCGTTCCGGCACCAGGGGCGCCAAGCCGGCGGTTTTCCTGCATGGCGGACCGGGCGGCACCATTTCGCCAAAACACCGGCGACTGTTCGACCCAAAGCTTTACGACGTCATCCTGTTCGACCAGCGCGGCTGCGGAAAATCGACGCCCAACGCCTCGCTCGATGCCAATACGACCTGGCATCTGGTTGCCGACATCGAACGGCTGCGCGAGATGGCCGGCTTCGACAAATGGCTGGTGTTCGGCGGCTCCTGGGGCTCGACCTTGGCGCTTGCCTATGCCGAGACCCATCCGGATCGCGTCAGCGAGCTGGTGGTACGCGGCATCTACACGCTGACGCGTGCGGAACTAGAATGGTATTACCAGTTCGGCGTCTCGGAAATGTTCCCGGATAAATGGGAGCGGTTCCTGGCGCCGATCCCGGAGGCCGAGCGCGGCGACATGATGGCCGCCTACCGCAAGCGGCTGGTCGGCACGGACCGCAAGGCGCAGATCGAGGCCGCCCGCGCCTGGAGCCTGTGGGAAGGTGAAACGATCACGCTTTTGCCGGATCCCGAAACCAGCGGACCTTTCGGGCAGGACGACTATGCCATCGCTTTTGCCCGCATCGAGAACCATTATTTCGTCCATGCCGGCTGGCTGGAAGAGGGGCAGTTGCTGCGCGATGCCTGGAAGCTTAGGGATATTCCCGGCACCATCGTCCATGGCCGCTACGACATGCCGTGTCCGGCGCACTATGCCTGGGCGCTGCACAAGGCCTGGCCAAAGGCCGATTTCCATCTGGTCGAGGGTGCCGGTCATGCCTATTCGGAGCCGGGCATCCTGGATCAGCTGATCCGGGCGACGGACAAGTTTGCAGGCAAATGACCATGACCCGCGAGCGCCTCTATCTCTTCGACACCACCTTGCGCGATGGCCAGCAGACGCCGGGCATCGACTTTTCCGTCGAGGACAAGATCGCCATCGCAAAACTGCTCGACGACTTCGGCCTCGACTATGTCGAGGGCGGCTACCCCGGCGCCAACCCGACCGACACCGCGTTCTTCCAGGAGAAGCGCACGGCGCGCGCCAAATTCGTCGCCTTCGGCATGACCAAGCGGGCAGGGGTGTCGGCGTCCAACGATCCCGGCCTTGCAGCCCTTGTGCAATCGAAGTCGGACGCCATCTGCTTCGTCGCCAAGAGCTGGGACTACCATGTCCGTGTCGCGCTCGGCTGCACCAACGAGGAGAACCTCGACGCCATCAAGGCCTCCGTTGAGGCGGCGATCGCCGCCGGCAAGGAGGCATTGGTCGATTGCGAGCACTTCTTCGACGGCTTCAAGGCCAATCCCGACTACGCCCTGGCTTGTGCCAGGACGGCCTTTGATGCCGGCGCGCGGTGGGTTGTGCTGTGCGACACCAATGGCGGCACGCAGCCGTCGGAAGTCCGCGCCATTGTCGAGAAGGTCATCGCCTCCGGTATTCCCGGCGGCAATCTCGGCATTCATGCCCATGACGACACCGGCCAGGCGGTCGCCAATTCGCTGGCCGCGGTCGAGGCCGGTGTGCGCCAGATCCAGGGCACGCTCAACGGCATTGGCGAGCGCTGCGGCAACGCCAATCTGATATCGATCGTGCCGACATTGGCGCTGAAGCCGGCCTTCTCCACCCGCTTCGAAACAGGTATTTCGGCGGAGGCCCTGACCGGAGTCTCCAGGCTGTCACGCGCTTTCGATGAACTCTTGAACCGTGCGCCGGAAGCGCAGGCGCCCTATGTCGGCGCCTCGGCTTTTGCCACCAAGGCCGGCATCCATGCCTCCGCACTGGCCAAGGAGCCGGCGACCTATGAGCATGTGCCCCCAGAAGCGGTTGGCAACCGCCGCCGCGTCATGGTCTCGGACCAGGGCGGCAAGGCCAATTTCCTCGCCGAGCTGAAGCGGCGCGGCATCGATGTGCCGAAGGACGACCACCGGCTCGATGCGCTGATTGCCGTGGTCAAGGAACGCGAGGCCGAGGGCTATGCCTATGAAGGCGCCGACGCCAGCTTCGAACTGCTGGCGCGCAAGATGCTGCACGGCCTGCCTGAATTCTTCAACGTCACCTCGTTCCGCTGCATGGTCGAGCGGCGCTTCGACGCCAACGGCCAGTTGAAGACGGTGTCCGAAGCGATCGTCAAAGTGCTGGTCGACGGCGAGGAGAAGATGTCGGTGGCCGAAGGGCATGGCCCGGTCAACGCACTCGACATCGCGCTGCGCAAGGATCTCGGCAAATTCCAAAGCGAGATCGCCGACATGGAGCTTGCCGACTTCAAGGTGCGTATCCTCAATGGCGGCACCGAGGCGATCACCCGCGTGCTGATCGAATCGCATGACGGCACCGGCGCGCGCTGGTGGACGGTCGGCGTTTCCGAAAACATCATCGACGCCTCGTTCCAGGCGCTGATGGACTCCATCGTCTACAAGCTGATGAAGAACCGCGAAATGGCCGGGCTGGTGGCAGCGGAGTAGGGTTGAACCATCAGCGAAAGTCCATTGATCCATCAGAACTTTGCGATGGTCTTGGCGAGGTGGCTGGGCCATAGCGTTGGCCCATGGCCACTGAAGCAATTACCCTGGACGCCGATTCAAAGGCCCGCCGCGGCTTTCTTTTGGCACTGGGCGCCTATCTGCTGTGGGGATTGCTGCCCTTCTACATGAAGGCGGTCGCCCATCTGCCGCTCGCCGAGGTGATCGCCCACCGTATCGTCTGGTCGGTGCCGATCGCCGCGGCCGTGCTGGTCTGGGCCGGCCGCACGGCGGATTTCAAGGCCGCACTTCGCTCACCCCGTACCATCGCCATGGCCGCGCTGACGGCGGCGCTGATTTCGGTCAACTGGGGCATTTATGTCTGGGCGATCGCCGTAGACCGCACCGTCGAGACCGCGCTTGGCTATTACATCAACCCGCTGGTCAGCGTCGTCGTCGGCGCGCTGCTGCTGGGCGAGCGTCTCGACCGGTTGCAGATCGCGGCAGTGGTGCTGGCGGCGGTCGCCGTTGCGGTGCTGACCATCGAAGGCGGCAAGCTGCCCTGGGTGTCGCTGGCGCTGGCGTTTTCCTTCGCCGCCTACGGCTTCTTCCGCAAGACGCTGCCGATCGGCCCGAGCCAAGGGTTCCTGCTCGAAGTGCTTTTGCTGTCGGTGCCGGCGCTCGGCTACATCGCCTACCTGATCGCGACCGGGCAGGACCACATCGTATCCGGTGGTGGCGCCGATACGGCGTTGCTGATCGGCTGCGGTCCGGTCACATCGGTGCCGCTGCTGCTGTTTGCCTTCGGTGCCAAGCTGCTGCGCCTCTCGACCATCGGCATCATGCAATATATCGCGCCGACCATGGTGTTCCTGATCGCCGTCCTGATCTTCGACGAGCCTTTCGGCACCACCCAGGCCGTCGCCTTTGCTCTCATCTGGGCGGCACTGGCGATTTATTCCTGGTCGATGCTGACAACGGCGCGGCGGGCTTCTGTCCGGTAAGAGGCTGTTTCGAAATTCGCTATGGCGAGTCATATGGTGGTGATTTCGAGAACCGTAGCGCAGCGGACATTTGGTCCGTGAGCAACGGAAGCGCAGAAAACGCCATCAGATGGCCGCCGGAGTAGAATTTCCAAACAGTCCCCAAGGAGTTTCGATGTACCTGCTGCACATCGCCAACAAGAACTATTCCTCATGGTCGCTGCGGCCATGGATCCTGATGCGCGAGCTGAATATTCCGTTCGAGGAGCGGCTGACGCCATTTCCGACCGGACCGAGCTGGGATCTCTACCGGTCGTTCTCACCCAGCGGCCGGGTGCCCTGCTTGATAGACAACAGCCTGATCGACGATGGCTGGGCGGTCTGGGATTCGCTCGCCATCGTCGAATATCTGGCCGAGCGTCACCATGGCGTCTGGCCTGTCGAGGCCAAGGCGCGCGCCTGGGCGCGCTCGGCCGCCGCCGAAATGCATTCGAGCCTCACCGCGCTGCGCGGCGCATGCCCGATGAGTTGCGGCGTGCGGGTCAAACCGTTCCCGATGTCCGATGCGCTGAAGCAGGATCTCTTCCGCCTCGGCGATCTCTGGAATGATGGCCTTGCCCGTTTCGGCGGGCCGTTTCTCGCCGGTGCTCATTTTACCGCCGTCGACGCCTTCTTTGCCCCGGTGGCGTTTCGGGCCCAGTCCTATGGGCTCTCCTTCGAGGGCGCGGCTGCCGCTTATCCGGCACAGCTGCTTGCCTTGCCGGCGATGCGCGAATGGTACGCGGCGGGCCTTGCCGAGACCTGGCGCGAGCCCGACCACGAAGCGGAAACCCATGCCGCCGGCACCATCGTCGAGGACCTTCGCGCCACAGCGTAAGAACCGCGCGGCCGGCGCTACAACCCCCGGCCAAGTCGCCTGACGAACAGATAGGTAGCTGCGGCGATAACCAACGAGACCGCGGTCACCACCCAAAAGCCGACGGGCGTGTTGACCAGCGGCAGCCCGCCGACATTCATGCCGAACAAGCCGGAGATGATGGTCATCGGCAACAGCACCGCCGTCATGACAGAGAGGATATAGAGGAGCTGGTTCGACTGCATGGTCAGCTTGGCCATCAGCTCGTCCTGCAACAGCCTTGTGCGTGCCTGCAACTGCTCGCCGTCATGATAGAGCGTGTGCGCCCGGTGCGAGAGCCTGGCCGCCATGTCGTTGATCGGGTCAGGCAACTCGTCGCGATGCGAATGGTCGAGATGCCGGAACAGATTGGCGAGCGTCGCCATCTGCCGATGGATCACCACCAGTTGCCGGCGCGCCTCGACCAGCGCTTGTCGCTCATTGTGCCATGCATCGCGCACGACGCGGTCCTCGATGCCGTCGAGCGTGTCGCCCAGCTTGCCGAGCTCGCCCAGCATGCCATCGAGCGACTGGCCGGTGACCGCCTCGATCAGTTCCGCCGGCGAGCGGAATTTCCGCGATCCATTCTCCACCGCCTTGCGGACGGCGTCGACCGATTCCAGCGGCTGCTTGCGAGCGCCGATCAGCATCGTGTCGTTGAAGGCGAAGCGGAAATGGACGAGCCCGCGCGCCTCCGAAAAGTCGTGTCTGAGATCCGGCAGATCGCCATAGAGCCAGCCATCCTCGAAGTCGATGTGGCAGCCATGGCTGGGGGCAAGGAAGGCGTCGCGCGCCGGCCCCGGCAAAGACCTTTCGGCGCCGATCTCCTGGCGGGCGTGCAGGTCGGTGATCTGATAGCTGCGCCAGGTCCAGCGCGCTTGTGCCGGGTCCTTGGTGCGCAGGCCCTCAGTGGTGAAATGGTAGATGAAGAACAGCCCGTGCTCGTCGGGCAGGTAAGGCGACAGGTCGGTGCCTTCCGGGGCGAGAGCGATATCCATGGACGCGGTGCCAGATGCAGGTTTCGAGAGCGGCACCGCGTGGCGGCTGCCTGATCGCGATTTTTAACACGGGCGAACCCAATTTCGTGTGACGGTTTCTTGACAGCCGATCACAGTCTGTGGATCACGGTCGATCATTGGCGTCGCACTGGCCGCGTTCGATCTTGCCGTTATCTTCGGCGCACGAACGGGCCTCGCACCCATCGCAACGGCGCGGTCAGCCTCCAGCTGCTTGACGCGAGAAGCGCGTTGCGTTCCGCGCGAAGGGCGTCTCGGTCGCGGACGAGCGCGTCGCGTTCGAGGCTGAGGTCGTGAACGGTACGAACGGCCGTATCGCGCTCGAGTCCAAGCTCATGATGGGCGCGAACGGCTGCATCGTGCTCGAGCCTGAGGTCGTGGAGGGCACGGGCGACCGTGTCGCGCTCGAGTCCGACCTCGTGATGGGCACGGGCGACCGCATCGCGCTCGAGTCCGACGTCATGAAGGGCGCGAACGACCGCGTCGTGCTCGAGCCTGAGGTGGTGCTGGGCGCGAATGACTGCCCCGTACTCCAAATTCCGTGCTCCAAGCTCCCCGCGTAGCTGTTCAGTCTCGGCGGCGACCATCATACCCAACACATCGCAGCTTTCGTCGAACCCCATCCGCACCCGATCCAGTTCAGCGCGCAATTCAGGGCTTTCGCCATCGACCGCCATGGCACGGAAAATGTCATAGGTTTTCCGGACCAGCGGTGTGACATCCGGATGGTTCCGCATGTCTTCGATCGAGGCCCTTTCATGATGCAGGTCCGCGGTCAGGAACTGTTCGATCTCGACATCGGACTGGCTGGAACGAGCCGGCCAGACGACACCGGTTGCTTCGGCCGCACGGTCCATATGGCGTCGCCAGTCGATGAGGAAATCTTCGTGGCGCAGGAAATATCGTGGCATGCCTCGCGAATGATACTCCGCATCGAGCACGTGCCTCAGCCACAGCATAAGTGATCTTGGCAGCGGCAGACCATCGCGCCGCTTCAGCGACAACGCGACCTCGAGAGGATTGCGGACCGGCAGAAATGCGACCGCATCGACCGCCATCTCGGCCAGGATCGACGACAAGAGCGGGACAAATCGACAAATCCGCGGGTCCTTGACAAAAAACAAGGGCTCGTCGCCGAATTCATTGTCGAGGATCGCCATGATTTTGTGGCGATGTCGCTCGGCTGCCGGCGATTGCATCCATCGCGGGTCGAGCGGCCGCCAGTCACTCCAGGAGGAATTCGCCGATGTCAGCAGGTCATTATTGGCGAGATAGAGGCGGGCGCTTTCCCAGAATCCCCTGGGATTGTGGGAATTTGCGGACAGCGGATTTTTCGGACCGGCCGCTCCAAGTGCGTTGATCACGCCGCCAAGCGCGGAGGTGCCGCTGCGGTGCATACCCAGGACAAGATTGCCTTTCTCCGGGGTGGCTTTGGCAGGTCACGCTTCGGCACCGTCGGTTGCGGGTGTTCCTGCAGCGGCAGTCGGGCCACAAGCCATTCGGAAATTCCCGCCGGAAGGTCCAGCGTTCCGTTCAATATCGGATTTGCGTCAGCCGATCCGGCGCTGAACAGTTCATGATAGTGGATGTGGACCAAGCGCGCCGGGTCAGGCACCGCCAGCGCAGCCACGCAATTGAGAGGAAAATTGTGCGTGTCCGGCAAAAGTCGCACGGAGTGGTTTCCGGCGACTGCCGCCAGCGACAAGGCGGCCTGGCTTGTGCCCCAATAGGCTGGGGTCTCTCCGTGCGGAACTCCGGTCCCGGTGCTGATGGTTGGCCCGTCGGTCCACGGTTTCACATCCGCGGCCACCAATTGCCTGAAAATGTCTTCGGTACGCTGGAAAAGGCCGCATGCCCTCTTTGCTACAAAGAGCCCGCCATCGTAGCTCGCTCGCACCGCCTGACCATCGACCGTTGTCTGCACGATGGGGAGATGCTCATAGTCGACGCCGACAAGGGTGCACAACTGTCTCCAGTAACTGTCGAATGGGTCGCCAGGCCCGGTCGTGCACATGCCCTTGATGTCCACCGGACGCGCGGCGGCCGCACTTGCGCCCAACGAAAAATCGGGCTCGGCGACAAATATCGTATCGCTGTCGAACTGGATGATGACTGGCGGTCCCGGCCGACGTTCGACGTGAGCGAGCGCATGAATGCGATAGGACGTGCCGTATTGCGGGTCGTAACTCTCGATCTCGATCGGCAGATATTCGACGTCCAACTGCTCGAGTTTGTGCAGCGTCGACAAGGATGGGCGACGGCTGCTCCTTGGCGACACGACCGTTATCGGGCACCGCGAATAGGCGCCGGCGAAACACCGTATGCTCTCGCACAGCAACAGGGCTTGTGCTTCGAGAATGCCCGCTTCGGCAATCAGGACAAATTCGACGCTGTTTTCAGCGATGTCGAGCGCCTGGCCGGCCTCCCGCGGCAGTGCCGGCGCGGGCTCCCGTGAAGGTTCGATTTTTGAGGCCTCGATTTTTTGGACAATGATTTGCAGGCCCCGGTACAACTCGCGGTATTGGCCGGCATGCACCGACAGGAACGTATCGATTCCAAGTTTCGGGCGATCGACTTCGTCCGGGAAGAACGTCCACTCATAATCGTCGAAAATGATGATCCCGCCGTCCCGGACCATCTGCCAGGAAAACACGGCATCGGCCTGGACATCGGCGCTGTGATGGCTGCCATCGATGAAGACGACGTCGAAACTGCGCTCCTCGGCGACAAGGCGAGCCAACGCTTGCGACGAACGGCTTTTGATCTTTTCGACCCGTCCGCCGAATTCAGCGATATTGAGGTCGAAACGTTGTTCCACATGGGCAAGCTGGTCGGCCCATCTGGCACGAAGCGCGTGTTCGGGACTTCCACTGAACGTATCGATGCATGTCAGTTGGCACTTGCTCAGATACTGTAGAAAGAAAATCGCGGACCGGCCCTCCCAGGAACCGATTTCCAGGACCTTGAGGGGCTCGTCACGGCGCGCTGCGAGCAGCGCCGCCCAGACGGAGAAGAATGGCGACGTCCAGTCGGTGGAAAGGTACTTGCCTTCAAACCACGTAGAAAAATCAGGGTCCATCATGCTCTCTCGTTACGGACCGGCAGGGACGGCAGATCTCGCGCCAAAAACACCCTAGTTCGCCCAACGCCGGCTCAGCCATTTTCCTGCCGCCCGCAACCGGGAACTGGCGCCGACTGCCAGCCGCCTCATCGCCGCGCTGGTCGCGGCGCGCCGGTCGAGCGGCCAGCTCAGGGCGCAGACCTCCAGCACCTCTCGCAGCCGCACCGGTGGGCTGGCGAGCATGCGCGCGACTGTACTGTGCGCCAGCCGTTGGGCGTCGTCCGCATCCTCGGCGCGCGCAAAGGGTTGCGATGCCGCAAGAAAGACGCGCAGCACGCCAAGCAGTTTGCGGTAGGCGGCGACGCGCCGCTCAGTGGCGATCTCATGCCCGCGCAGGAAGCGCGACAGGTCCTGGGCGAAGGCGTCGTCGTAGAGGTCGTAGGTCAGGCCGATACGGGTCCACAGTGCCTCACGGATCGGATGTGTCCGGTTGCGCCAGTTTTTTGAGTTTGCCATCGACAGTCCGAGCATATTCATCCGATAGCGCGTCAGCGGCTCGGCAAGGTTTCGCATGCGGCACAGGGGCAGCATCTGGAACCAGAGATAGTGGTCTTGCGAGACCAGTTCCTCGATCCTGTAATGTCCGGCCGCCTCGAAGCAGTCGCGGCGATACGCGACCGCTGAATGGTAGAATGGATTGTAGAACAGGATGGTCCACCGGATCTCGAGATCCGTTTGCGGCATTGCCTGTACATAGTGGACCTGATCGGCTTCGTCGATCAGCGTCACGGAGCTTCCGACCAGGCCCAGCTGCGGATCGTCGGCCAGTGCCGCTACGAGGCGCCCGACATGCGTCGGCTCGGCGATATCATCCGCGTCCAGGCGAAGAATGATGTCGGCGCGAGCGGCTTCGATGCCGCGGTTGGCGGCGGCGGCAGTGCCTAGATTGGTGGGATTGACGACAATCCGGATGCGCGGGTCGCGTTGCGCCAGCGCCTGGAAGACCGCGTCCTCGCCCGTTCCATCATCGACGACGACAAGTTCGAGATCGCCAAATTCCTGCGCGAGTATGCTGTCGACCGCCGCATCGAGGAAGCGCCGGTCGGTGTAGACGGTCATAACGACTGATGCGCGTGGAACGCGATCTGTTCCCGCCTCGGGTCTGTTCTCCAAAATTTGTCCCTCTGCCGATATTCTCCGATAGCCAACTAGCCAGCGGGCCGCAAACGGAAATCGTTACAGGACGAGTTTGCACGACGTATCAGCGAAAGCTCTGGAGGTAGAAAGGAGACGGAGGCGGCAAGCCTTGCCGACCGCCGCGCCTCTTGCGCCCTGTCAGCGCTTCGGGCCGAAGCCGGGGTAGGGGTTGAGCGGCACGATGGCGGCGATGTCCATCATACCAGCCTTGACCAGCGGCAAGGTGGCGAGATGACCGCGCACGTCGGCGTCGCTGCCGGCCTCGAACATCATGCCGCTGCCCGGGATGTCGCCACGGTTCCATACCTGGCGCACCGCGCCTCCGGCATAGAGCGTGCGCCTCTGCTCGGCCTCGCCGGGCAGCAACGGCGCGAAATCGGCATCGGTGAACTTTTCGGTGTTGCGGGTGAGAAGGGCAAAGAACTGCATGGCGGTCTCCTTTGGTTGGGATGACCCAACTATCGCCGCGGCTAGCCAGACTGTCCAAGACAGAATAAGCTAAAGTTGAGACCTGAAAGGACTTGAACCCTCGGGACAAAAAATGTTCGACCTGCGCCAGCTTCGCTATTTCGTCACCGTCGCCGAAACCGGCAATGTCGGCCGCGCCGCCGAAATGCTGCATATCTCGCAATCGCCGCTCAGCCGGCAGATCATGCAGCTCGAGGAGCAGCTTGGCGTTCCCCTGTTTGAAAGAGCCAGGCAACGGGTCCATCTCAACGCCGAGGGCCGCGCCTTCCTCACCGAGGCCCGCTCGCTGCTGTCCAACGCGCAACGATTGGAGGAGTTCGGCCGCAACCTGGCCAGCGGCGCCGTCGGCCGTCTCGCCATCGGCTATGTCGAAGGCGCCGTACATGCCGGGCTTGTCGCCGGGATGCTGCGTCAGTTCCGCCGTGAACGGCCGGATTTTCACCTTCAGTTGAGAAGCCTGCGGTCGGCGGCGCAACTGGAGGGGCTGCGGCAGCGGTCGCTCGATCTGGGCTTCGTCTATTCGCCACCGGCTGACGAAGACCCGGACATCGCCACTATGGCGCTGCGCCATGAACCGCTGGTGCTGGCGATCCCCAAAGGTGATCCGCTTGTAGAGTTGTCGGACATCAGGCCGCACCACCTCGACGGCCGCACCTGGATTACCGTCGTGCGCCAACCTGACGACACCAACCGTGGCCAGTTCCTGGCTGCTTGCGCCAAGGCCGGCTTTTTGCCCGACATCGCTTACGAGACGGCAGATCCGTTGACCTCGCTCGGTCTGGTCAGCGCCGGGCTTGGCCTGGCGACGGTGCAGGCCAGCCTGCGTGCCGCCGCACCATCGCGGATCGTGTTTCGCGACCTGCCATGGTTCGAACGCACGGTTTCCATTTATCTCGCGTGGCGGCGGCATGATCGCCGTGCGGTGATCGCCGGCTTGAGGGAGGCAGCGCGGGAAGAGGGTAGGGCAGTAGGGCAGTAGGGCAGTAGGGCAGTAGGGCAGTAGGGCAGTAGGGCAGTAGGGCAGTAGGGCAGTAGGGCAGTAGGGCAGTAGGGCAGTAGGGCAGTAGGGGACACTCCAGGCAATCTACATACTGCCTTACTGCCCTACTCCCTTATTCCCCTAGAGTTTGTCGATCACCGACTGCATGCCCTCGGTCGGGGCGTCGACGGAGGACCCGGCCACCATGATGGCGGCGACGATTGCCTCGGGGTCGTTGACCACCAGCGGCTTGACCCGCTGCGCGGTGTGGATGAAGCCCTCGGCGGCCATGTGGTCGAGCAATGCCAGCATCGGATCCCAGAATCCGCCAATGTTGCCGAAGACGATCGGCTTGCGGTGATGGCCGAGCTGCGCCCAGGTCATGACCTCGACGATCTCCTCGACCGTGCCGATGCCGCCCGGCAGCGCCACAAAGGCGTCGGATTTTTCGAACATCCTGTGTTTGCGCTCGTGCATGTTATCGGTGATCACGAGCTCGTCGAGCCGGTCAAGCGCGGTTTCGGTCGCCTCCTTGTTGATCAGGAAGCGCGGAATGATGCCCGTCACCTTGCCGCCGGCACGCAAGGCGCCCTCGGCGACGGCGCCCATGATGCCTTTGGTGCCGCCGCCGTAAATCAGCCTGAGGCCGGAGCGCGCAAGCGAGCGCCCAAGCAGGTGACCGGCCTTGGCATAGGTTTCATCGCGGCCCGGAGACGAGCCGCAATAGACGCAGACGGATCGAATCGTGTTCATACGATGATTGGTGATTGGGTCTGAATGCGGGGTCAAGCCCGGGGCGGGCTTTTTCTTGTCGGCTTTGGCAAAACAGGCTAGACCGGCATTAGGTGGCTAAGGGGTAGGGAATATGGCAATTAATCCACTGAAGGCGTTCTTGTTCGCAGCGGGTGGGACCGTTGCGGCCGCAGGAACCGCCTATGTATCGGGCGCACTCGACCCGTATCTCAATCACACGCCGCCGGCGGAAGTAGCGGCACTGACGCCGCCCGCGGCGCCGAAACCGGCCGATCCAGGCACGGAAGCGCGGCTGCCGCCAGCGGCGGTGCCGGCTGCTCCCGCTGCGGCGCCTCAGGCGACGGCCCCGGCCGCACCGGCAACGGATGCGGCGGCGCCCGCTGCAACCGGTCCGATCGTGCCGTCCTTCGATGTGGTGCGCGTCGAGAGCAATGGCTCGATCGTCATTGCCGGCAATGCGGCGCCCAACTCAAAGGTCGAGATCCTCAGCGGCGGCACTGTGCTCGGCTCGACGGTCGCCGGCCCCGACGGCGCCTTTGTCATCGTGCTCGACGATCCGCTGAAGCCGGGCGACTATACAATTGCACTGCGCGCCACCACCGGCGATGTCGTGACCGCCTCGGCGCAGACCGCCGTCGTCTCGGTTCCCAAGGATGCGGCCGGCCAGGTGCTGGCCATGGTCGAGGAGCCCGGCAAGCCGGCCGAACTGCTCACCGTTCCGGCGCCGGAGACAAAGCCAGCCGCCCCGGCGGCTGGCGACCAGGCTGCCGCCCCGGCTGCTCCTGCAGCCGAAGCCCCTGCAACTGCTGCTCCGGCTCCAGCTACGCCGCCCGCGGCATCAGTGGCCGAACCCAAGATCGTCGTCGAGGCGGTCGAGATCGACGGCAACAAGATTTTTGTCGCCGGTCTCGCCGATGCCGGCCGCAAGGTGCGCGCCTATGCCAATGACATCCTGCTCGGTGACGCGCAGACGTCGCCGGACGGCCACTTCCTGGTCGAGGCGACGCGCGACATTCCGGTCGGCAGCTACACCATCCATGTCGATGGTCTCGATGCCGACGGGGTGAAAGTCGTGGCCCGCGCCGCCGTACCGTTCGAGCGCGAGCCAGGTGAATCGGTCGCCGCCGTGGCGCCCGCAGAGCTCAAGCCGGCCGAGCCGAAGCCGGCCGCGCCCGCTGCCGAAGCGCCTGCCGCTCCAGCACCTGCCGCGCCGGCCACGGCCGCTGCCGAAGCGCCAGCGACGCCGGCAGCGCCCGCCACTGAGGCTCCGGCCGATGTGGCAGCGGCAACGCCGCCAGGCGATTATGTGCCCGAGACGGTGGCGCCCAAGCTCGAGCATGCCGGCAGCGCCGTCATCATCCGCCGCAACGATACGCTGTGGCGGATTTCGCGGCGCGTCTACGGCCATGGCGTGCGGTATTCGACCATCTACCTCGCCAACCAGGATCAGATCAGCGATCCCGACCGCATCTGGCCTGGACAGGTGTTCAAGGTCCCGGAAAAGTCGAAGGAGGGCGAAGCCGCCGACCTCAAGGCGTTGGGCGAGCAGGCGACAACAGCGCCGCCCAAGACCAAGTAGAGCCAAGGCCACCCAGAGGTCGAAGTCAGCTAGCTCGTTGAGCCGCTCCGGTGAAGTTTGAACCCGGTCATGTTCTGATCGCCGAGGTCAGGGCGTAGGTTCATGCTCGGAATCAAATAGTCGCCGCCATTCTGCCGGCGATAGGGAATGGGCTGCGTGGTAGCGAGCGTTCTCATTCGCTCGCGCAGGCGCTCGGCAGCGGGCTCGAAGTCGGCTTCACCAAAGCGGTCGACGCTATAGACGACAAACGGCGGAAGCACGTCGTAACCCGGGTAGTAGAGAATCCCGTGATTGATCGGGAACAGCAGGTCGTCGATCTCTCCGTTGACGCCGCGAGGCGCGTAGTGCTCTTTCCAGCCACCGGCTGTCACGATCAGCATTGCGCGCTTGCCGACCAGGGTTCCTTCTCCGTAGCGGTCGCCCCATCGCTTGTCGCTATGCTCACCAACACCGTAAGCGAAGCCGTAAGCGAAGACCCTGTCCACCCAACCTTTGAGAATCGCCGGCATGGCAAACCACCAGAGCGGAAACTGGAGGATCAGCGCATCCGCCCAAAGCAGCTTGGCGATTTCGGCCTTGACGTCTTCTGTCAACGCGTCGGCCTCGAAAGACTTCTTTGACGCCGCGACAGGCATCAGCCGCGCATCCGGCGCCAAAGCCGGAAAATCGGTCCGATCGACCGCTGATTTCCAACCTTGGGCGTAAAGGTCCGTTACCCGCACTTCGTGGCCCTGTGCCTCCAGTTCTTTGATGGCCACGTCGCGGAGCGCGCCGCTGAGCGAGCGCGATTCGGGATGAGCGAAGACAAGCAGAATTTTCATGCGGCGACTCCAGGGATTGAAAACCTGTCCACCAGGTAGGCAATATCGAAGCAATCCGCTATGTATTGGTAATGGATAAGATTGTGCCGAATAATGGATAAATCGGATATCACGCTCGAACGCATGCGCACCTTCGTTCGCGTCGCAGAACGGGGCAAGCTGTCGTTGGTTGCCAATGAACTGGGCATCGGGCAATCGACGGTCACGCGGCATTTGCAGGAACTCGAGGAGGCGGTAGGCGTGCCTTTGCTCAGCAGGACAACCCGGCGGGTCACGCTGACCGACGAGGGTAGCCGGTACTATGCAAACAGCATGCAGATCCTGCGCCTTGTGGAGCAGGCCGGCGACGAAGCGCGGGGTGCGCGCGGCGCGCCGGCGGGCACCGTCCGGATATCCTGTACGGCGGCCTTCGGGGTCTTGCACGCCAGCCGATTCATCTTCGCCTTTCAGGATCGATATCCCGAGATCGGAATTGACCTCAGCCTCACCGACGAGCGTGTTGATCTCGTCCGGGAGGGCGTCGATATCGCGCTTCGCCTGGGGCCACTCACGGACAGCTCGTTGAAGCTGCGCGCCCTCGGCCAATCAAGGCGTCTGCTTGTGGCGTCGCCGGATTATCTGGCGGCGCGAGGCAGACCGGTCATCCCACCTGATCTTTCTCGACATGAGGGCATCCGGATGTCGAACGTGGCGGGCAGCGAAACTCTTGCTTTGCAAGGCGCCGGCGGCGAGCTCCATATCGTGCCTTTCGCGGGGCGACTGCGCATCGACCATGGACTGGCCGCACGCGAGGCCCTGGTTGCGGGCCGAGGGATCGCACCGGCTCATCGATGGCTTATCGACGATCTTTTGGCGGCAGGCTTGCTCGAGACGATACTGGTGGACTATTCGCTGCCCTCCGTCCCATTGAACATGCTGATTGTCCCGGAGCGCGCGGCCGTCGCAAGGGTCCGCCTACTGGTCGACTTTTTGGCTGAACAGATTGCCGATATCCCAGGGATCGAGAAATCCATCTCAAAGCGTTAGCCGCTATCTGGGTGCTTCGGCCGCGATCGGTCAGCGGCCGTCGGGGGGAACAAATAGCTGAGGACGAACATGCCGATTGGGCGCTATAATCGACGCGCAGTCAGAAGCAAGGCTTATAAATGAGAAAAGGCGACTTCAGCGAGCTGGCCATGTTTATCGCGGTCGCCGAAGAGGGAAGCTTTACACGTGCCGCCGCAAAGCTTGGCCTATCCCAGTCGGCACTGAGCTACGCCGTCCGCATGCTCGAGGAGCGGCTCAAAGTCAGATTGATCTCACGAACGACGCGCAGCCTGTCGCTGACCGACGCCGGAGAAAAGCTGCTTCACAGCCTGCGTCCGGCATTCGACCATATAGACAATGAAATCGCTCAGCTCACCGCACTTCGTGACAAGCCTGCGGGCACAATCCGCATCACCACCTTCCGCCATGCGGCAAGAACGGTGCTCTGGCCTGTCCTGCTGAAGCTCCTGCCGGAATATCCGGACATCGCTGTCGAGATCAATGTCGATGAAGGGCTCACCGACATCGTCGCCGGCCGGTTCGACGCGGGCATCCGCGTCGGCGAGCAGGTCGAGAAAGACATGGTTGCGGTTCGCGTGAGCGCCGATATCCGCATGGCGGTGGTCGGCTCCCCAACCTACTTAGCCGCCCGTGTGGTCCCCCAAACGCCGCGTGATTTGAGCAACCATAATTGCGTCAGCTACCGGCAAAGCGCAGGAGGTGGGCTCTATGCGTGGGAGTTCGAGCGTGACGGCGTCGAGCTTGAGGTCCGGGTCAGCGGGTCACTCGTCATCAACGACAATGAGATGCTGGTAAACGCTGCCCTCGGCGGACTGGGGCTGGTTTACACCTTCGAAACTCAGGTTGCCCAGCACGTTGCCGACGGACGTCTGATCCGTGTGCTGGAGGATTGGTGCCCGCCATTCTCCGGCTATCACCTCTATTATCCAAGCAGACGACAACAAACCCCGGCCTTCGCCGTCCTGATCGAAGCGCTCCGCTACAAAGGGTAGTGGTTTGCGACTGGCGATGACGCATTTATCAATCCCATTTCTAAGTTCATGCAGATAATAGCGTCTAATCAGGATAAGCTGTGCGGTCTATCTCCTGTCCATCGAAGACAAGGAGTTGGATATGAGCAAGGTCTGGTTCATCACGGGTGCCGGCAGCGGCATCGGCGCCGCCACCGCCAGGGCGGCCCTGAAGGCGGGCGATCGGGTGATCGCGACTGCCCGCAATCTCGACAAGGTCCGCAATGCGCTGAGCGATGTCGCAGGCGACAGGCTCGTGTGCGTCCAGTTGGACGTCGCCAACGAAGCACAGGCGAAGGCTGCGGTCGACGAGGCGATGAAGGCCTTTGGACGCATCGACGTTCTGGTCAACAATGCCGGCTACAGCCTGCTTGGCAATTTCGAGGAGTTAAGCACCGCCCAGATCGAGGGGCTGATCTCGACCAATCTGTACGGCGTCATCCACGTCATGCGCGCGGTCCTTCCGGTCATGCGCAAACAGCGCTCGGGCCGGATCATCAACATCAGTTCGCTTGCCGGCATAATGGGCTTCAAGCATTGCGGCGCCTACAGCGCTGCCAAATTCGCGGTCGAAGGCCTTTCCCTCTCGGTGGCGCAGGAGGTCGAACAGTTCGGCATCAAGATCGTGGTGATCGCACCGGGCTTCTTCCGCACGGACCTCCTCGATGCGCAGAACGCCAAGTATGGCGCCAGCACGATCGAGGACTACGCGGCTGAAGGCACTGCCCAAGACATGTGGTCTGGCTATGACGGCAAACAGCAAGGTGATCCCGCCAAGCTCGGCGCTGTCTTCGTCAAACTTGCCGGGATGGAGAATCCGCCAAGGCAGTTCCTGGCCGGCAGCGACGCCTTTGCGGCGTTCAAGCCGGTCCTCGAAGGACACCTTGAGGAACTGAGCGCTTACGAGGATCTGTCCAGGTCGACAGACGGCTCATTCTAGCCCCCAAAGCCAAAGGAATTGTACAATGAAGAAACTCGCCATCGGCGCGGCTGCAGCCACGGCCGTCACCATCGCTCTCGCAGCAACAGGCTATGCGCAGAACACGCAGGCGCCCGGCTACATGATCGCCAACTACACGATCAAGGATGACGCGGGTTACCAGAAATATATGGAAGAGGCGGGCCCGCTAGCACCGAAATACGGCGGGAAGATCATCGTCTTCAACCTCAACGCGACCGCTGTGGAAGGCCAGCCGAAAAAGGTTATCGCCATAGCCGAGTTTCCAAGCCTGGCCGACGCCCAGCGCTTCTACAATTCTCCCGAATATACGGCCGCGAGGACGTTCCGCGTCGCCTCGACCGAAGGCACGGTTGTTATCACGGAAGGGTTTGTCCCGCCGCAGCCATAACGGGGGAATAGGGCGGGGCAGCACCGAGTGTGTCCTCGCCTCAAATCCCAGCGGACATCGACATCTCAACATTATCAAGGAGGCCCACATGGGCAACCAGCGCGACAATTCTGTTCAGCAGGAAGGCGCTCTCTCGAATGACCGCCGGCAGCTTCTGAAAGCGGGGGTGGCGCTTGCCGCTCTCCCTATCATCGCCGCCTCATCCGCAGTTGCGACGGCTGCGGACAATCAAATGCAAACGGGTGCAACCATGACCGATGCCAAATCCGAAGAGTTCATCAATGGCCTTGCCGATTTGATGGCACACTCAACCCGCACTCCGATCCTGAGGTGGCCGAATGAATACGGCATGGAATACGAGGAGATCTTCTTTCCGGCGATGGATGGCGTGACGATCGAGGGTTGGTTCATCCCTGCCCAATCGGACAGATTGCTCATCTTCAATCACCCCATGCCCTGCAATCGCTACGGCTACCCGGGGCATCTGGAGCCGTGGAAAAATTTCGGCGGCTTCGAAGTGAATTTCCTGCCGGAATACAAGCTCCTGCATGATGCAGGCTACAACATCATCACCTACGACATGCGCAACCATGGTCGCAGCGGGATGGGCAGCGGCGGCATCAATGGCCACGGCGTGCTGGAATATCGTGACGTCATCGGATCGCTGCGTTACGCGAAATCCCGGCCCGATACCAAGGACATGAAGACGGCCCTTTACAGCCGCTGCCTGGGAGCCAATGCCACCATCGTGGGCATGAAGAAGCACCCGGAGGAATTCGCCCACATCAAGGCGATGATCGCCTTGCAGCCCGTGACGCCGGCGGTATTCGTCGAAACAGCGGTCGAAAACCAGAAAATCGCCAATGGCCTTGATCTGTTCGACGTGGCCTTTCACAAGCAGACCGGCTTTCACCTCGCCGACGTCTGGCCGATGGACTATGCCAGGGCAGTGACTGTTCCGACACTCGTCGCGCAGGTCCGCAATGATTTCCTGACCAAGCCCTCCAATGTGCAGGAAATTTACGACACCATTTCCTCCGAAGACAAGAAACTCTTCTGGATCGAAGGGACAGACCAGCGTTTCGAAGGATATAACTACTTCGGAAAAAACCCCCAGCTGGTGCTCGATTGGTTCAGCTCTCACATTCCAACGGCCTAGCAGCCAAATCTGCCCATAAGGGCAGCTTGCCGCAGAACCGGTCATCGTTTATCGCCGATGGACGATGATCGAATCCCCCTTCGAAACAGACGGACGCCGCCCCGCGCCGCGCAACTGCGCCCCGGACAGCCGCGTTGTCGCCGCAAGGCTTGCCGCCCTTTCACATCCGGCACGCATCGAAATCATAAAACACCTGTCGGCCAGCAACTCCTGTTGCTGCCGCGAAGTCGTCGATCGTTTCGATCTGGCGCAGTCCACCGTGTCACAACACCTGAAGATACTGGTCGAAGCCGGGTTGGTTCGCTTCGAGCCTGATCGCCAGCGCTCGCGCTATGCGGTCGACCACGCCGCGCTCGCCGATGTTTCCGCATCGGTCGCCGCGCTCGTCAATTCCTGCTGCTCCGGCCGCTGAAAATAAGAAGAAGGCACAAAATGGCCGAAAAAACCGTCTCCGACTCCTCGACCTTCAAGACGCTGCTCAATCTGTGGCCTTACATGTGGCCGGCGGACCGTGCCGATCTCCGGGCACGGGTCACCTGGGCGACGCTTCTGCTGGTCGTCGCCAAGCTGACGCTGGTCGCCGGCCCTTATTTCTTCAAATGGGCGACCGACGCACTGGCCGGCGACGCCAAGTCCGTGCCGCCGCTGCCGACCTTCCTTTTGGCGCCCGTCATGCTGGTCGTCGCCTACAATGTCGTGCGCCTGGTGCAGCTTGGCTTCAACCAGCTGCGCGACGCGCTGTTTGCCCGCGTCGGCCAGTACGCGGTGCGCCAGCTCGCCTTCCGCACCTTCGTCCACATGCACGAACTGTCGCTGCGCTTCCATCTCGAGCGGCGCACCGGCGGCCTGTCGCGCATCATCGAGCGCGGCACCAAGGGCATCGAGACGATCGTGCGCTTCATCATGCTCAACACCGCGCCGACCATCCTCGAATTCGCGCTGACCACCGGCATCTTCGCCTACACCTATGGCTGGAAATACGTGGTCGTCGTCGCGGTCACCGTATGGGTCTACGTCTGGTTCACGGTGCGGGCCAGCGACTGGCGCATCTCGATCCGCCGCGACATGAACGACAGCGACACCGACGCCAACACCAAGGCGATCGACTCGCTGCTCAACTACGAGACGGTCAAATATTTCAACAACGAAGGCATGGAGGCCGAGCGCTTTGACCGCTCGATGGCGCGCTACGAGATTGCCGCGACCCGCATCTGGACTTCGCTCGGCTGGCTGAATTTCGGCCAGGGCATCATCTTCGGCCTCGGCACCGTCATCGTCATGTGCATGTCGGCGCTGGAAGTACAGGCCGGCACGCAAACGGTCGGCGATTTCGTCTTCATCAACGCCATGCTGATGCAGCTGTCGGTGCCGCTCAATTTCATCGGCTTCATCTACCGCGAAATCCGCCAGGGGCTGACCGATATCGAGCAGATGTTCGACCTTTTGGATGTGCCGCAGGAGATCGTCGACAGACCGGATGCCAAGCCACTCGCCGTCAGCGCCGGGAAGGTCGAGTTCCGCGACGTGCATTTCTCCTATGACCCGAACCGCAAGATCCTGAAGGGCATCAGCTTCGAGGTGCCGGCCGGCAAGACGGTCGCCATTGTCGGGCCATCAGGCGCTGGCAAGTCGACGATATCGCGGCTTCTGTTCCGCTTCTACGACGTCCAGGGCGGCCAGGTGCTGATCGACGGCCAGGATATCAGGGACGTGACGCAGGAGAGCCTGCGCGGAGCAATCGGCATGGTGCCGCAGGACACGGTGCTGTTCAACGACACCATCGCCTACAACATCCGCTATGGCCGCATCGGCGCCAGCGAAGACGACATGCGCAAGGCGGCCGAACTTGCCCAGATCGGCCCGTTCATCGAGCGGCTGCCCGATGGTTACAAGTCGATGGTTGGCGAACGCGGGCTGAAGCTCTCCGGCGGCGAGAAACAGCGCGTGGCGATCGCCCGCACCATTTTGAAAGCGCCGCCGATCCTGATGCTCGACGAAGCAACTTCGGCGCTCGACAGCCACACCGAGCAGGAGATCCAGGCCGCGCTCGATCTGGTCAGCCGTGGCCGCACCACCATCGTCATCGCCCACCGGCTGTCGACGGTGATTTCGGCCGACGAGATCATCGTGCTGCAGGATGGCCAGATCGCCGAGCGCGGCACCCATGCCGAGCTGATGCGCAAGCACGGCCTCTACGCCTCGATGTGGGATCGCCAGCGCGAAGCGACCGAAGCCGAGGAGCGGCTGCGCATCGCCCGCGAGGGCGACGAGCTTGGCGTCATCGTTCGCCGCCGCACGTCGGAGGTGAATTGAGGTTTGGGAGGCACTGACATTTCCGCTTGACCTCAACTTAAGTTGAGATTGTAGGCCGTTCTTGGAGCCCGGAAACACCAAGATCCAAGAACGGAACAATCGAAATGAGCAAGACAAATCAGAGCGCTGATGGTGGCAGCGTGTTCAGGGTGGACAAGTTTGTCGTCCCGGCCGCCGCCCGCGAAGAGATACTCGCCAAGGTCAAGGCAACGCATGAGGTGCTGCGCCGGCAGGATGGCTTCGTGCAGGATTTCCTGCTCGAGCAATTCTCGGGACCGGGCGAATTCAACCTTGTCACGATCGTCGAATGGGAGAGCCAGTCGGCCGTTGACCGGGTCGTGCCGATCGTCACGGCCGAGCATGCGCGTGCCGGTTTCAATCCACAGGAGACGATCGCCCGGCTCGGTGTTCGGGCTGATATCGCCAACTATCAGCGGATCCCCGGGGTGTAGGTAAGGCTTCTACGGCCAGCCGACGCCAGGTGCCGGCGCTTCAACGCTGAGCACCTGGCCGGTGCGGGCTTCGCTGACCATATGCTCGAAGCCGCGCCATTCGGCGGCGACTATGAACAGCGTTTTCCTGTCCGCACCGCCCAGCATGCAGGCAAAGCAGCCGCGATCGATAGTGACGGTCTGCAGCACCTCACCGCCTTCGCGCACCCGCACACAGTGCTTGTTGGGGACATCCGCATACCAGACCGCGCCTTCGGCATCGAGGCAGATACCGTCGGGAAAACCGTCCAGATCTGCCCAGACGCGGCGGTTGGCGAGGCTGCCGTCCGCGACAATGTCGAAGGCGGTCAGCCGATTGGCGTGCGATTCGGCAATGATCAGCGTCCTGTTGTCTGGGGTTATGGCCATGCCGTTGGCAAAGGCGATATTTTCCGCCACTTGCCGGATCGCGCCGTCCGGCGTGATCAGCACGACGGTACCAGGGCCGAAATGCTGGCCGGGAGCCGGCGCCGGGCCGCCGCCATTGATATAAATGTTGCCGCGTCCGTCGACGACGATCTCGTTCCACGGACTTTTCGACAGGCCTCGCAAATCTGCATGGGTGACCAGTGAGCCGTCCGGTTCCTGGCGTAAGAGCAAGCCCTCGCGACCAGAGATGACGAGCAGGCGGCCATCCGGCAGCCAGTCGATGGAGTAGGGCAGGACAGCGGGCACGGTGAGCACGATCTCGCTGTTGCCACCGGCGTCGACGGCGACGATCTCGCCGGTGCCCCAGTTGCAGAGCCACAGGCGCCCGTCATGCCAGCGTGGCGATTCCCCGAAGGCGAGGCCTTCCGTGACGAGACGTGTTTGAGGGGCTGATGGTTTCTGCATGTGTGGGTAATCCTTGTTGCGCGCGTCATCACGGCCGAGCGGTCCATGAAAGACGCCGTCTCACCAAGGACGGGCGAAAGGACGGGTTGCCGACAGGCACCGCGCAACAATTTCAGTTCGCACGGCTCTCGCCAATTGCGGCCAATGCGGCCTTGCCGATTGTTGCGTTGCGGTGAATTGGGCTTTCGGCTATTGAGGCCGGACTTGAAACGGAGCCTGCCCCAGCCCGATGAGCCTTGTCGATACGGTCAAGAACGCGTTCGTACCGATCCATCGCGAAGGCTATCCCTTTATCGCGGCCTTCGGCGCGGCAACGCTTTTCCTGGGCTATTTCTCGTCGATCCTGTTCTGGATCGGCCTTATCCTGACCGCCTGGTGCGTCTATTTCTTCCGCGATCCCGAGCGCGTCACGCCCGTCGACGACCGCCTGGTGGTGAGCCCCGCCGACGGCATCATCTCGGCGGTTGGACCGGCGGTGCCGCCGCGCGAACTCGGCCTCGGCAATGTCGAGATGACCCGCATCTCGGTGTTCATGAACGTCTTTTCCTGCCATGTGAACCGCGCCCCGGTGCGTGGCCGTATCGCCAAGATCGAACATCGGCCCGGAAAATTCCTCAATGCCGAACTCGACAAGGCAAGCACCGAGAACGAGCGCAACGGCCTGGTCATCGAGAGCCCCAACGGCACGGTCGCTGCCGTGCAGATCGCCGGCCTGGTGGCGCGACGCATCGTCTGCTGGGCCGAGACCGGCGGCTCCATCGCCATCGGCGAGCGCTTTGGCCTGATCCGTTTCGGCTCGCGCGTCGACGTATTCCTGCCCTTGACCGCCACGCCGCGCGTTGCCGTTGGTCAGACCGCGGTCGGTGGCGAAACCGTGCTGGCCGAATTCGGCGGTGTCGCCGGCACCCCTCTAGTGCGGATTTCCTGACCGGTGGGCACGCAATACAAAAAGTTCGAGGCCCATGCCAGCGGCGGCCCGCGCATCCGCGAAATCCCGATGCGCATGGTGCTGCCCAACCTCGTCACCGTGCTTGCCATCTGTGCCGGCCTGTCCGGCATCCGCTTTGGCTTCGAAGGCCGTTTTGAGCCGGCAGTGGTGATGGTGCTGCTCGCGGCGTTCCTCGACGGCATTGACGGCCGCCTGGCGCGGATGCTAAAGGCGACCTCCAAATTCGGCGCGCAGATGGATTCGCTGGCCGACATCGTCAACTTCGGTGTTGCGCCCGCCCTGGTGCTCTATGCCTTCCTGCTCGACCGCGCGGGTTCGCCGGGCTGGATCGCAGCACTTCTGTTCGCCATCGCCTGCGGGCTCAGGCTTGCTCGCTTCAACGTGCTCGATGACGAGAAGGCCGAACGCCCCGTTTGGCAGTCCGAATATTTCGTCGGCGTGCCGGCGCCGGCGGGCGCCGTGCTGGTGATGCTGCCGCTCTATCTCTATTTCCTGCGCACAGGTCTGGAGCCCAGTCGCCCGGCTGCCTTCGTCGCCACCGGCTTCACCGTGCTGGTCGCCTTCCTGCTGGTCAGCCGGCTGCCGGTCTATTCCGGCAAGAGCCTGAGGATACCGGGCGACAAGGTGCTGCCGATCATCCTGGGTGTCGTGCTCTACGTGCTCTTGCTGATGACCTATCCCTGGTACACGCTGACCGCCTCGGTCGCCGGTTATCTACTCTTCCTGCCGTTCAGCGTGCGCGCCTATTCAAAGCGCGCCAGGCAGGAAGGCGAGAAGGTGCCACCTTCGGACATCGGTTAGCGGTTCTCGAATTCTCGATCAGGTCTTTGTAGTTTCAGGCCGCAACGCCGAGGCCCAGCCTGTCGATCGCCAGCTTTCTCGTTGACACATAGTCGGTCTTGCCGGAACCCAGCACCGGGATTTCCTCGACCTTGACGATGTCGTTCGGCACCATCAGTTCGGCGGCACCCGCCTGTTTGCCGAACTTGCGCAACTCGTCGGGATTGGCATCGTCGGCGGTGGTGACCAGCACGATGCGCTCGCCACGCCTCTTGTCCGGCACCGCCACCGCCGCATGGCGTTCTTCCGGCCACAGCGACTGCACCAGCATCTCGACAGCACCCAGCGACACCATTTCGCCGGCGATCTTGGCGAAGCGCTTGGCGCGGCCGCGAATGGTGATGAAGCCCTCGCGGTCGACGGCAACGATGTCGCCAGTATCATGCCAGCCGGTCAGCGGCTGCAATTCGCCCGGGCGATCCGCAGTCATGTAGCCCATCATCAGGTTCGGTCCGTCGAGCCACAACTGGCCGGCGTCGGAGATGCCTTCGACCGGCTCCAGCTTCATGCGCATCGCCGGCAGCAGCCGGCCGACGGTGCCATCGCGGCCATGGATGGCGGTGTTGACGGCAACCACCGGTGCGGCTTCGGTCAGCCCAAAACCTTCGATGATCTCGGCCTGGAAGCGTTCGCGATAGACGCGGCGGGTTTCCGGCTTCACCGCCTCGGCGCCGGCGACGACGAAACGCAGGCTGGAAAAATCGCCGTCCTTGGCGGTGCGCGCATAGTTGGCGAGGAACGTGTCGGTGCCGAACATGATGGTCGGCTTCGCCTTGCGCGCGACCTCCGGGATGATCTTGTAATGCAGCGGCGAGGGGTAGAGGAACAGTTTCACCCCGGTGACCAGCGGCAGGATGGTGCCGCCCGTCAGGCCGAAGGAGTGGAACACCGGCAGCACGTTGAGCAGGATATCGGCGGGCGAGATGGTGATGCGCGCCTCGGCCTGCATGGCGTTGGCAAGCAGGTTCCTGTGCGACAGCACCACCGCCTTGGGCGTGCCTTCCGACCCCGAGGTGAACAGGATCACCGCAGGCTTGGCCGCATCCTGCCGCTGCAGCGGCCAGCGCCACAGCAAGGCGGAGGCAAGCTTGTCCAGCGCGGCGACGCTTTCCCGCACATCCTCCAGCCAAAGCAGCTTGGCGCCGCCGTTTTCGACCGCCGCGACGATGTCGCCGAGGTCGGCCTTCTCGACGAAGGCACGGGAGGAGACAACCGTGCGGATCACCGCCGTGCGCACCGCGGCGGTCACGCTGGCCGGGCCGGCGGTGTAGTTGATCATTGCCGCCACCCGGCCGGCAGACAGCAGGCCGACAAACGACAGCACCACGCCATTGGCGTTGGGCAGAAGCAGGCCGACCGCTTCGCCCGGCGCCGTCACCGCCTCGAACCGGCGGCCCAGGACGCGGGCGCCGATGAACATCTTGCGGTAGCTCAGCGCGCCGGAGATGACATCCTCGATGATCGGGTGCGAGGCGCCGACACGGGTTGCGGCATCGCGCATGGCCAGGAACAGGCCACGATCGAGGTCGGTGCCGAAAAGCCGGGCCTCGGCGACACGGTCGAACAGCGCGTTGGTGTTCGAGGCCTGGTCGGGGTTGCGCGCCACCAGTTCGGCGATGGTCATCGGCTCCAGCACGCTGATCGACAGCTGTGGAAACCAGTGCCGCGGTGCCTTGTCCGCCGGCGTCAGCGACACCGGCAGGCTGCGCGCGCCGGCGACAAAGATCGGCACGATCTTGGCGTCGGCCTGCATGGCGATGCGGGTGACGGCGCGAAACAGGCGAAACGTCTTGACGTCAGGCTCGACCGCATCCGGCAGATAGACGGCGAGCCGCCCCTTGCCCTTCAGCACGCGCACCAGCCGGCGGCTGACGAAGACATGCTCGGCGTTGAAGGCGATGGTGCGGCCAAGCTCGCGCCACGGTTCGAGCCATGGCGACCGCGCCGAGACCTCGTCGAGGATATGCAGCGTGTCGTCCGGCAGCAGCGACAGCATCAGCGCCGGCTCGAAACGCGATTGGTGCGAAATGACGTAGATGACGGGCACCTGCGCCTTGCGGGCGATCCTGATGCGGTTGTCGCTGATCCGGTAGGCGAGCTTGAACGGCACATAGAGCAGTGCCTGGGTGAAACGCAGGCCGAGGCGGAATTTCTCCACCACGCCGATCAGCAGCCAGGCCAGAACAAGACCCGCAAGCAGCGCCAGTGTCAGGATCATGCCGCGTCTCTCCCAACGATTTTAGCATCGCGGCTCTTTTGCGGCCGCTTCGGCCAGAATCTAGACGATGTGGGAGCAACGTCAATGCGGAGCTTTTTCCTTCTGCCCTTGTGGGAAGAAGGAGCTACGCCGCCTTCAACCGCCCGCTGATGAAACGGAACTCCTGCGTCTTGCCGCCATAGCCATAGGCGGCGGCCGGCACTTCGTGCACGAAGGCATAGCTTTCCTCGTGCACCCCGCCCAGCAGGCGGCCAAAGGCGTCGAAGATCGTCTTCAGATAGGCTTCGAGTTCGAGCTTGGTGTTGGTGCCGTCGACCACCTTGATATCGAGCCAGAACGTGTTGCTGCCATGCTCGGCCAATGACTTGCCACCGGCGAACCAGTGCTGCGGGTCGATATAGGATACGGCAACCGCGGTGATGGTCGGATCCTTGCGCAGCTGCGTGGCGGTGATCTCGGTGATTTCTCTGGCGATCCTGGCGGACAGGGCGGCATCAGGTTTGCCGGTGACGCTGATGTTGATGATGGGCATTTTTCTTCTCCTTGGTTTGAGCGGCGTCTGATCGCCGTTGGAGAGACCATGCCACTAACATTGAATCAAAAAAATCGAATTGTTTTTAACTGAAGATTCGATATTATCGAACTATGGAAACGCTCGATCCTGATCTGCTCCGGACCTTTCTCGCTTTCGTCGACAGCGGCACGCTGGCGCAGGCGGCTTCAAGCGTCGGCCGTTCACCCTCGGCGGTCACCGCTCAGATGCAGCGGCTTGAGGAAATCGTCGGCGAACCGCTTCTGGCGCCGCAGGGCCGGGGCCGTGGCCTGACGCCGGCCGGCGAGGATCTCGTCGGCCACGCAAGGCGCATCCTTGCCGCGCACCGCGAGGCATGGCTGGCGTTGAAGGGCGCGCGCGCCGCCGGGCACGTTGCCATCGGCACGACGCAGGATTTTGCCGACAGCGGCTTGCCCGAGCTGCTGCGCGCCTTCGCCGTCGGCCATCCGCGCGTCAGGATCGAATTGCGTGTCGGCCGCTCCGCCGAACTGGCGCAAGCGATACAGTCCGGCGGGCTCGATCTGGCAATCGTCATGCGCCAGGTGGCAACGCCGGACGAAGTCGGCGTGCTGCGCGAGCCGATGATATGGCTATGTTCGCAAAAAGGGCTGGCCTCGCGCCAGGAAGAATTGCCGCTGGCGCTGCTCGATCCGTATTGCGGCTTTCGCGAAGCAGCACTTGCCGCACTCGATGCGGCCGGCCGCCGCTATCGCATCGCCGCCGGCAGCGCCAGCCTGGCCGGCCTGCGCACGGCCGTGAATGCGGGTGTTGCGCTGACGCTTCGAACGGCGCGCTTTGCCCATTCCGGCATTGTCGAGGCGCCGCGCGAATTTGGCCTGCCACAGGTTCCGACGGCTGAATTCGCCATTCGGCTGCGCTCCGGTGCCGATGGTCCGGCATCCGATCTGGCTGCACTGCTCAGCGGTAACTTGGCTCTGCCCGGGCTCCTTGGCTGAATCGACGAGATCGGGTCTCGCGGCGGATTAAGCGCCAAAGAAAAAGCCGACCTTGCGGTCGGCTTCGAAGTAGGACGGGCCGAGGGGTTTGGGGGGACTTGGGGGTGGCCCGTCACACCAATAATGCGTGACCCGGATGATGGTTCCGTGACTGTGTAACTTTTTTACGAAATATTTGACGCCATGCGTTGCGAGCGGGCCATCAGCCAATCCCGCCCCGCATGGGCAAACACCGCGCACAACACGATGGCGCCGCCGATCATGCTGGCGGCTGGTGCGATCTCGCCCAGGAACAGGAAGGCAAACAGGATCGCGAACGGCACTTCGGCCGAGCCGAGCAGCCCGGATTCGGCGGCTGGAATGAGCCGCGCGCCTTCTGTCCACAGGACTGAGGACAGCGCGAAGGAGACACCAAAGGTGACGAGCAGAACGGCATCCCTTGGTGAAACCGCCAGCGGATCGGTAACGAACCAGCCGAGCACGAACAGCAGGAAGGCCGACACCGCGCCGGCCCAGACCACGGGCGTGTCGCGGAAGGCACGCACCATGATCATGTAGAGCGCGCTGCCGATTGTCATCAGCAGCGCCAGCCCGTCACCGAACAGATTGCCGGTGCCGAAGCCGGACCAGACCATGATTGCAACGCCGCACAGCGACACGGCGGCGGCGACCATCGTCTGCAGGCGGAACGGTTCACGCGTCAGAACCCAGGCCAGCAGCGCGGTGACGAACGGCGCCGTGGCGTAGATGATCGCGACATTGGCGACGAAGGTGAATTTGAAGGCCGAGATGAAGGCGATGCTGGCCAGCGCCCCTTCCACCGCCAGCAGCCAGCCGCGCCAGCCAAGGCGCAGCGTTTCGCGGCCGCCGGAGCGGTGGCGCCGCCACAACACATAGAGGCTGATCAGGATCGAGCCGACAAAGCCGCGCCAGCAGGTGATGGTCAGCGGATCGGCATGGATCGACTTGGTCAAGACGCCGGTCAGGCCGAACACCGCCGCCGATGACGACACCAGCAGGATACCCAGCGTGCGTTCGGCGGTGCTGTCCGTCGTGGCTGCAATGTCACTCATACCGCCAGCCTACGCCGTTGCATCCTGACATCGTAGCGTCAGCAGTGATGGCGATCCACATCATAGCCGTTTGCGGAAATGCTCGGTGCCGACAATCAGCAGCCCGGCGGCGACGATAAGGGCAGCACCCAGAAACACCTCGCGGCGCGGCACGTCGCCCCAGATCGCAAAGCCGAGCGCGAACGCCCACAGCAGCGAGGTGTATTCAAGGGGTGCGAGGATCGAAGCCGGCGTTCGCTTCATGCCTTCGAACAGAAGATATTGCGCAAACCCGCCGAGCGCGCCGACGCTGGCGAGGAGCAGCAACTGGCGCCAGTCCGGTGTGTGCCACCAGAGCAGCGCCGGCCCCGCCGAAAAGAGCAGGAAATAGAAGTTGTTGAGGAGAAGCTGGATCATCGAGCGTTCGGCAAGCGCGGTCTTGCGCAAGAGCACGATGGCGATACCCCACAGACCGGCGGCCGCCAGCACCAGCAGCACCGGCACGGACAGGCCGAGATGGGTCGGGTCGCAAGCGACGAAGACGCCCGCAAAGCCGATCAGCACCGCAAGCCAGCGCAGCATCGGCACCTTTTCGCCGAGCATCGCCACCGAAAGCACGGTGACGATGATCGGTGCCGCGTAATAGACGGTGGTCAGTTCGGCGAGCTGCAGGCTGCGCGCGGCGTTGTAGTAGCAAAGCCAGGCGGCGAGCGTGAAGGCGCTGCGCACCAGCATCGGCCGCACGATCTGCGATCGCACCGTGTCGGCAAACAGCCGTCGCCCGCCGATCGCCGCGCAGGCGCCGAGAATGGTGATGCTGCGAAAGAACATGATCTGCCAGACCGTCATGCCGGTGACCAGCAGCTTGATCGAGGCATCCTGCGTCGAAAACAGGAAATAGGCCGCCCCCGTCAGCAGGATCCCGGCAAGGACCCTTTCGCGTGTTTCAAGAATGGCGACATCGGCCATAAGGCGCGGAACCTAGGGTGCGGGAGGCGACAGAAATGCTGCGAGGAGCGATGTAAAGAGCCTGGGAAGTCAGCTCTCTGGCACCAAGCTATACGGGCGAAAGCCGGCGCAGCGCTACGCCAGCCTCATGCTTGCGTTGGGGCAGGGGTTCCTTGGCGAGCTGCGTTGCGAACCTTACTGCGTCGGCTGGTAGAGTTCCGAAGCGGCCTCTTTCAGCGCGCGACGACCGTCGGGTCTGAAATACATCATGTGCCCGCCGTCGACGACATCGAGACGGATGGGCTTGGCATTGGCGAGTGACGGGATCTGGCTCACCAAGTAGCGCGAAGCCAGGTAAGGCGTGACAAGGTCGGTGTAGCCATTGACGATGACCACGCCGAGCGCAGGGTTCAGCGAGCGCGCTCGCTGCAGATCATCCATTACGCCGGCATAGCCTTGCCGCGAGATGCCGTAATCCCAATTGTGGCTGATATCGCCGTTGAGCAACCGATAGCTGACATCGGTGTGGAAATTCAGTTCGTCACGGGCGTAGCCGACGAAAGCCGAGGTCAGTGCCGGGACGCTGCGGTCGAGCACCGGATCCGGACCGGCAATGCCGGCGCTCTCCGGCGCGATATCGGCAGTCGCGATCGTGCCGTCATAAGGACTGAGCACATTGCCGCTGGCGCGGGCGAACTCCCTTGCGAACAGTCCGGTCGGGATGCGGGCGAAGTTCCGCTGGACGAGGTCGAGCGGCAGGCCGGTGATCTCCGCCACGCGCTGGCTCGCCAGCCGCCCGCCTTGCTCCAGCCCGCTGGCGAGAGCCGCAAGGTAATCGCCCAACGCGTAGTGCTCGACCTCGGCGAGCTTCTCCCGCAGCGCCTCGCCACCAATGCCTTCGGCGTGCAGGCGCACCGCCGCCAGCGAGGGAAGTTCGAGCGCCCAATGCAGCGGCTCGAATTCGTCGGGCTGGACAAGCATGAATTCGAGCGCTGGCGAGATCAGCACGATGCCGCTTGGACTGATGCCGATATCCTCTTGCAGTGTCCTGGCGAGCAGCGCCGCCCGGAACCCGCCATAGCTTTCCCCGGCGAGGAACAACGGAGATCCGGTGCGGCTGTTCTGAGCAAGATAGAGCCGGATGAAAGCCCCCATTGAACTGGCATCCTGGTTGACACCCCAGAAGTCGTGCGTGTCCTGGCCCGGTGCCTCGCGGCTGTAGCCGGCTCCGACCGGATCGACGAAGACGAGGTCGGTCATGTCGAGCCAACTGTCCGGATTGTCGATGAGTTTTTGCGGCGAAGGCAGGAATTCCCCCTCGGTTCCGGTGGCTATCACGCGCGGTCCGAGCGCGCCGATATGCAGATAGGCGGACGCCGCTCCCGGGCCACCGTTGAACACGAAGGTGATCGGGCGCCGCGAGTCTTTCACCGCGCCCGCCGGCGATCGCAGCGTGTAGGCGACATAGAAGATCTCCGCCGTGACCTCGCCCTTGCCGGAAAGCAGCGACAGCGTGCCGGCCGTAGCCTGATATTGCAGGCTGCGCCCGGCGATGGTGATCGAATGGTCCGTGGTCTGCGCGGGCGGCAGCAACGACAGCACGCCATCCGTCGGCGCAGGGCGCTCGGCTGTTTCGGCCAAGACGGGTTGCACGAGAGCGGTGAGTATCAGCAGGATGGCGGGAATGAGTTTCAGCCTGGTACGCATGACGCCTCCGGGAACGACTGTCGCATAGGTATGGCCGAGGCGATCGAAGTCAAAGGAAATGGCTTGTGGCAATGGTCTGTGTCTCCTGGCGCCGCGTTCCTTTGCGCTGTCCCTCCAGCGCATCCAAGGGTCTGCACATACCTCGCAACACAATGCTAAGAAGGCGCCGAAGACTGTCGAAAGGAACGAAAATGGATGCCACCGAACTGAAGGCTATGCAGGCGCCGCTGAAGCAGGCCTATCGCGACGACGCTTCGCAGGCGTTGATCACGCTTCGCGCCAAAGGCTCGATCGACGACCAGTCGGTTGCCTGCAAGGTGGAGACGGGCAGGGCGATTGCAATCGCCGGACTGCATCCCGCGACCGGTGGCTCAGGGCTCGAGCTCTGCTCGGGCGACATGCTGCTGGAGGCGCTGGTGGCCTGCGCCGGGGTGACGCTGAAGGCGGTGGCGACGGCGCTGGAGTTCAAGCTCGGCGCCGCCACGGTGGAAGCCGAAGGCGACCTCGATTTTCGCGGCACGCTCGGTGTCGCCAGGGATGCGCCGGTTGGCTTTCGCGCCATCCGGCTCACTTTCAGTCTCGACACCGATGAGCCGCAAGAGCGGATCGACTCGCTGCTGAAGCTGACCGAGCGCTATTGCGTGGTGTTTCAGACCATCAACCAGAAGCCGGAGCTGACGGTAAGCGCACGGCGCTGAAACGCCACGAGATCCGCGGCCGCCGGCCACGGATCCCGTGCGCCTGATGCTTACTGTGCTGCCGGCTCTTCGGCGTCGCCCTCGTCGGTGAAGGGCGAGGCGCTCGGCACGCATTGCACCGACCAGCCGGTCGGTGTCGGCTGCTTCTGATATTCGGTGATGGCGGCGGTGCACTGTTCGCGCTTGTCGAAGGTGCTGGGCAGCACGACCATGCCGCCCTGCGGGCCGGCGATTACCAGATACCAGACCAACGCTACGGTCGAAGCCATGGGGAATTTCCTTGTTCTGCCCAGCCAGGGCGTTTGTTGCGGGAGTCGGTACTTCTACCAACTCCATGGAAATGACGAAAGCATGACCGCCGCGCAGCCTTCCACCGTCACATCACAGCCGCGTGATGATACGGTGGATTCTAGCCCCAATTCCTGAGGTCCAAGCGGGCTCAGTTGGTGGCAAAACAATAGAACAGGCCGTCACCGCCGGTGCCCTTCAGCGCCTCCTGGCTGCAGCCTCCACGCGACGCGTGCGAGGAGTTCCAGGATTTGGCAGCCGCCGAATCGTCAAGGCCGGTGCGGTCGTGATGGCCCATCATCGCGGCACCTTCCGCCCCGCTCATCGTCCAGTCGCCGCAGGTCTGGTCGGCGATCTTTGTGCCGTCGGGCTTGGAGCCGGTCAGCATGTCGTGGCGGTTTGGCGTGTCGCCACGGCCGTTGACCACTTCGCCCTTCTCGTTCAGCGCCGTCTGCTTGGTGATGCCGTTGGCGTCGCTGTGCAATGAAGCGACGTCGTCGGCGATCTTCACACCCTTGGCGTTCATCCAGGGCCCCTTGCCGATGCGGTCGCGCGCGTCGGTGTCGCTGGTCGACAGATAGGCGGCCCAGCTCTTCCCGGTGACGCCAGCGGCTTCCGCCAGCGAGGCGCAACGCGCGTCCGCACCCTTGAGGCCGCCGAGGTCGGCACCCTTGCCGGAGCCAACGCTGGTGACGAAGAAGCTCATCGTTGCGTCTTGCGAATAGGCGGCGCCCGCGGCTGCGATCAGGGCGGCGGCGGTGGCGAGAAGCACTCTGCGCATGGTGTCCTCCGTTCAGGGTTCGAATGTCTGACATTCGAAGAACGTCGGCAGTGCCGAAAATCTTCCGGCAAAAAAGCAGCTATTCCGGCTGACGATAGGCGACAAAGCGGTTGTGCTTGGCCTGGAAGATCAGTCCGGTCTCTTTCAGGTCCGGGCTGGCCAGCGGCACGATAAGTTTGGCGACCTCCGAGGGGTGCGGCAGTGTTGCGGGATCCTCGCCAGGCACCGCCTGGGCGCGCATCGCGGTGCGGGTGGCGCCTGGGTCGGCGGCGTTGACCCTGAGCGGCAGGCTTTGCGTCTCATGCGCCCAGGAGCGCATCATCGTCTCGACCGCAGCCTTTGATGCCGCGTAGGGGGCCCAGAAGGCACGCGCCGAGTGGGCCGAATTCGCGGACAGCAAAATGGCGCGGCCGGCGTCGGAGAGCCGCAGCAGCGGGTCGACCGAGCGGATCAGCCGCCATGTCGAGATGACGTTGATGGTCATCACCTTCTCGAACGTTTTCGCCTCGACATGGCCGATCGGCGAGATGACGCCGAGGACGGCGGCATTGGCGACGAGAATGTCGAGCTTGCCCCAGCGTTCGTGGATGGCGCCGCCCAGCCGGTCGATGCCGACCATGTCGGCGAGGTCGAGCGGCACCAGCGTCGCCTGGCCGCCGGCCGCCTTGATCTGGTCGTCGAGCTCTTCCAGCCCGCCGACGGTGCGCGCAACCGCGATGACATGCGCGCCGGCTGCAGCCAACTCCTTGGCGATGAAATAGCCGATGCCGCGCGAGGCGCCGGTGACGACCGCAACGCGGCCGGTAAGGTCGAGGGTCATGCGATGGATTCCGGGAATTTGATTAACGCAGATGACGGTGCCGCAAGAGCCTACGACCCGCTCGTCGCCAGCAGCGACAGCGTGCGCACATTGTCGTGGCCTTCGAAGTCGAGCAGGCGGGTCGGATATTCGCCGGTGAAGCAGGCGTCGCAGAATTGCGGCTGGTCGTTGTCGCGGCTGGCCTCGCCGACGGCGCGATAAAGGCCCTCGATGGTGAGGAAGCCGAGCGAATCGACCCGGATGAACTCGGCCATTTCTTCCACCGACATGCGCGATGCCAGAAGCTTCGATTTTTCCGGCGTGTCGACGCCATAGAAGCAGGAGGCGCGCGTCGGCGGCGAGGCGATGCGCATGTGCACTTCCTTGGCGCCGGCGTCGCGCACCATCTGCACGATCTTCTGGCTGGTGGTGCCGCGCACGATGCTGTCGTCGACCAGCACCACGCGCTTGCCCTCGATCATGCGGCGGTTGGCGTTGTGCTTCAGCTTGACGCCCATGTGGCGGATCGAATCGCCCGGCTGGATGAAGGTCCGGCCGACATAGTGGTTGCGGATGATGCCGAGCTCGAAGGGAATGCCGGCGGCTTGCGAAAAGCCGATCGCCGCCGGGGTGCCGGAATCCGGCACCGGCACGACGATGTCGGCCTCGACCGGGCTTTCCTGCGCCAGTTCGGCGCCGATGCGCTTGCGCACTTCATAGACGTTGCGGCCTTCGACCGAGGAATCCGGCCGGGCGAAGTAGACGTATTCGAAAATGCAGAAGCGGGTCTTCTGGGGCTCGAACGGGAACAGGCTTTCAATGCCCTTGGACGTGACGACGACCATCTCGCCGGGCTTGAGATCGCGCACGAAACGCGCGCCGATGATGTCGAGCGCGCAGGTTTCGGACGCCAGGATCCAGGCTCCGTCGAGATCGCCGAGCACCAGCGGCCGGATGCCGAGCGGATCGCGGCAGCCGATCATCTTCTTGGATGTCATCGCCACCAGCGAGAAGGCGCCCTCGACCTGGCGCACCGCGTCGATGAAACGCGAGTTCAAATCGCGCTCCTTGCTGGTGGCGACAAGGTGCAACAGCGTCTCGGTGTCGGAGGTGGACGAGAAGATCGCGCCCTGCTTCTGCAGCGCGCGCTGCACGGTCATGGCGTTGGTCAGGTTGCCGTTGTGGGCGACGGCAAAGCCACCATCGGCCAGTTCGGCGAAGAAGGGCTGGATGTTGCGCATGCCGGCGCCGCCCGTCGTGGCGTAGCGCGTATGGCCGATGGCGCGGTTGCCTTGCAGGCTGTCGATGACGCGCTGCTTGGTGAAGGTGTCGCCGATCAGGCCGACATGGCGTTCGACATGGAACTGGGTGCCGTCATAGGAAACGATACCGGCGGCTTCCTGGCCGCGATGCTGCAGCGCATGCAGGCCAAGTGTGACGATGGCTGCCGCATCCTGCCGGCCGAAGATGCCGAACACGCCGCATTCGTCGTGGAAATGGTCGTCGGCCTCGGCGGAAAGCACGTCGTCTGCGTCTGCCATCTTAAGCTCCGCTAAAATCGCCATATAATGCGGGTTCGCGTCGAAAGCAACGCACACCGTGCAGCCGTTCACACCATCGTCAGTTCACGGCGCCCGTTCAGGGCGTCAGTTTGCCGGTGCAGCTGGTGCTGGATTGGCCGGGGCGTTGTCCGCGGGCGGTGTTGCGGCGTCATCGTCCGGCGCGGGCGTATTGGCATCGTCGCCACCTGCCGGAGCATCCGCCGCCGGTGCGTCCGGAGCGGCGGGCGTCTCGGCAGCCGGCTGATTCGGATTGAGCTTCTTGAGGATGGAGTTTTCCGGATCCTCGGGCAGCAGGCTTTCGAGCTTGGCGCCGATCTGTTCCAGCAACGGCCGCGACTTGGCATCCGTGACCCAGGCCGGTGCCTTGGCGCCAGCCAGCCAGTTGAAGAACAGCAGCGCGACGGCAACGACCAGAATGCCGCGTGCCGCGCCGTAGAGGAAGCCCAGCGTGCGGTCGAGTGCGCCGATCCTGGAATCGATAATCCAGTCGGCGAGCTTCATGGTGATGACCGAGACGACGATCAACGCGATGACGAAGACGATGCCGGCGGCAGCCGCCATGGCGATCTTTTCGTTGTCGATGTAAGGCTTGAGGTAAGGCAGGACCGGCTTGTAGAAGAAGAACGCCGCCGCTGCCGCCGCTGCCCAGGAGACGACGGACAGGATTTCGCGCGAAAAGCCGCGAACCATGGCGAGCATCGCCGAGACCAGGGTGAAGCCGACGAGAATTCCGTCAAGCAGCGTAATCGGCATGTCTTTCGCCCCACTCCATGAGCCGCATTATAGCGCGTAGCATCGGGTTTTCCCAAAACCGGTTCCCACTTTCGGGTCCGATGCTCTAATCTTGCTCGTCCACGCGGCTTCGGCGTGAGCCGGCTATGCGTGCCACGAGGTCGGCAAGCTCGGTCGGCTGGAAAGCACCGGCCCCGATCCCCCCGGCAAGTTCCTCGCTGCCCAAGGGCAGAACCGCGCTTCCAAAACCCAGCTTTTCGGCTTCCTTGAGGCGCTGTTGCGCATGCGCAACCGGCCTCACGGCGCCCGAAAGGCTGATTTCGCCGAAATAGACGCAATCGGCGGGAAGGGCAAGACCGGTGAGCGAGGAAACCAGTGCCGCCGCCACCGCCAGATCGGCCGCGGGCTCCGAAATGCGATAGCCGCCGGCGACGTTGAGATAGACATCATGGCTGCCGAAGCGCACCCCGCAATGGGCTTCGAGAACCGCCAGGATCATCGACAGCCGGGCGCCGTCCCAGCCGACGACGGCGCGGCGCGGCGTGCCGAGCGAGGACGGCGCGACCAGTGCCTGGATCTCGACCAGCACCGGCCTCGTGCCCTCCATGCCGGCGAAAACCGCGGCACCGGGCGATTTCGCATGGCGTTCGCCAAGGAAAAGCTCGGACGGGTTGGCAACCTCGCGCAGGCCCTTGTCCGACATTTCGAAGACGCCGATCTCGTCGGTCGGTCCAAAGCGGTTCTTCACCGTGCGCAGGATGCGGAAGTGATGGCCGCCTTCGCCCTCGAAGTAGAGCACGGCGTCGACCATATGCTCGACGACGCGTGGCCCGGCGATCTGGCCTTCCTTGGTGACATGGCCGACCAGGACGATCGCCGCACCCGTGGATTTCGCATAGCGGATCATCGCCTGGGCGGCGGCGCGCACCTGGGTGACGGTGCCTGGCGCCGAATCGGCGAGGTCGGTCCACAGCGTCTGGATCGAGTCGAGGATCACCAGGTCCGGCCGCTTGCCGTCGGCGATGGTGGCCAGGATGTCCTCGACATTGGTCTCGGCTGCAAGTTCCACTGGGGCGGCGGCAACACCGAGCCGCTGCGCCCGTAGCCTGATCTGCGCGACGGCCTCTTCGCCCGAGACATAGACGACGCGGTGGCCTTTTGACGCCAGTGCAGCTGCGGCCTGGGTGAGCAGCGTCGATTTGCCGATGCCGGGATCGCCGCCGACCAGCAGCGCCGAGCCGCGCACGAAGCCGCCACCGGTGGCGCGATCGAGCTCGCCGATGCCCGAGATGATGCGCGGCGCGTCCTCGATGTCGCCCGACAGCGTGGTCAGCACCACCGCGCGGCCCTTGCGGGCATTGCGCGTGTTGGCCGGTCCCGAGCCGATGCCGCCGGACGTGCCTTCCTCGACGAGTGTGTTCCACTCGCCGCAGGCGTCGCATTTGCCGGCCCAGCGCTGGTGCACCGATCCGCAATTCTGGCAGATGAACTGAACGCGCGATTTGGCCATCAGTCGGATGCTGCCTGGCGAAGGAAAGAGACCTTTCTCAAGAGGTCACTCGAACCTTTCCGGCAGGTGATGCTCTTCGGCAAGGTCGGAGAAGCGGGTGAATTCGCCCTGGAAGGCAAGGCTGACAGTGCCAGTCGGTCCATGGCGCTGCTTGGCAATGATCACTTCGGCCTTGCCCTGGACCTCGATCATCTTTGTTTCCCAGGCGAGGTGCTCGGGCGTGCCTTTCTCCGGCTCCTTGTTTTTGATGTAATATTCCTCGCGGTACACAAAGAGCACCACGTCGGCGTCCTGCTCGATCGAGCCCGATTCGCGCAAGTCGGACAGCTGAGGATGCTTGTCGTCGCGGCTTTCGACCTGACGCGAGAGCTGTGAGAGCGCGATGATCGGCACGCCAAGCTCCTTGCCGAGCGCCTTCAATCCTGTGGTGATCTCGGTGATTTCCTGGACGCGGTTCTGCGACGCCTTTGCGGACGAACCCTGCATAAGCTGGATATAGTCGATGACCATCAGATCCAGCCCGCGCTGGCGCTTGAGGCGGCGGGCGCGAGCCGCGAGCTGGGCAATCGAAATACCACCCGTCTGGTCGATGTAGAGCGGGCGCTTGTGGTTCTCCTGCGTGTACGCGACAAGCTTGCCGAAATCGGCTTCCGTCAGGTCGCCGCGCCTGATTTTCGACGATGGGATCTCGGTCTGCTCGGAGATGATGCGGGTGGCCAATTGCTCCGACGACATTTCGAGCGAGAAGAAGCCGACGACGCCGCCATTGGCTGCCTTGACGGAGCCGTCGGCCTGCTGGGCGGGCTCATAGGCGGCAGCGATATTGTAGGCGATGTTGGTGGCCAGCGATGTCTTGCCCATGCCCGGGCGGCCGGCGATGATGATCAAATCCGATGGCTGCAAGCCGCCCATGCGGTGGTCGAGATCGCGCAGGCCGGTGGCAATACCGGAGAGGTGGCCATCGCGCATATAGGCCGCACTGGCCATGTCGACGGCGTTCTTCAACGCATCGGAAAAACTTTCGAAACCGCCGTCGTAGCGACCGTTTTCGGCCAGCTCGAACAGCCGCCGCTCGGCATCCTCGATCTGTTCGGTGGGCGCCATGTCGACCGGCGCGTCATAGGCGATGTTGACCATGTCCTCGCCGACGGTGATCAGCGCGCGGCGCGTCGCAAGGTCATAGATGGCGCGGCCATAGTCGGTGGCGTTGACGACGGTGACGGCTTCCACCGCCAGCCGCACGACATATTGCGCCATCGTCATGTCGCCGACCTTCTCGTCGGCCGGCAGGAAGGTTTTTAGCGTGATCGGCGTCGCCACCTTGCCCATGCGGATGAACTCTGACGCCACCTCATAGATCTTGCGGTGCAGCGGCTCGTAGAAATGGCTGGCCTTCAGGAAGTCCGAGACGCGGTAGAAAGCGTCATTGTTGACGAGGATGGCGCCGAGCAGCGCCTGCTCGGCCTCGATGTTGTTCGGTGCTTCGCGATAGAGCGGTGTTTCCGCGACGCCGAATTTTCGCGCTGCTTCTGCCATGATATCCCCGATTCCGATCCCGGCTTTTTCGATACCAGAATGGGAAAAGTCAGTGCTGACTTATCTGCAACAGTGTCGATGCCAACCAACATCAATGCTCGCTTGTTCACAGGAACAACAAATCGTCCACAGGACAGAATTCCCGTGCCCCGATTTCAGTTGACTCAGCAAGGTAACAATTTACACGAAAAACAAGAACGAAGCAAGAACAATTGTGCCGGTCAAGTCTCCAGAACGTCGCCCCAGTCCGACCGCCGAGCGACCTTGAACGTCTCGCCGTCGCGCTTGGTGAACAGCCTCTCGCCGGCACTGCCGTTGCTCTCGCAAAGTTTCAGCAACACCTTGCCGGATCCGGATTTTGGCGGCGCAATGACCCGTGCCCGAAGGGAAGGAGCCGGCTGTCGCGAGGCGGCGACATAGATGAACTTCTCGTCCTCCCATGGCACGTCGGCATCCTTGGCCAGCCGGTGCAGGCGTGAGCGGGCGACGCGGCGGGAAAAATGGCACCAGTCGGGCGGGTCGAGCGGGCAGGGCGCCTGATGCGGGCAAGGCGCAAGCACATGCGCGCCGGCCTCTATCAGTTGCCGGCGCACCGCAAGGATGCGCTGCCATCCGGCGGGCGTGCCCGGTTCGACGATCAACAGCGTATCGCCTGTGAGTTGCCACAACCGACCGATGAGCTTTGGCAGAGACGCAGGGACAATTTCATCGAGCACATAGGCGCAAGTGACCAGATCGGCCGGCTCGAGATCGGCAAGGTCGATGGTGGCGTCGCCGGCCAGCCATCTGGTTCGAGCGGCAATTGCGCCGGCGGCAAGCGTCTCGCCGACCTTGCGCACCGCGGCGCTGGCTTCGAACAGCACCGCCTGTTCAAGATCGGGCCACAGGTCGGTGGTGGCCCAAAGCACCGTACCAGGGCCGGCGCCGACGTCGAGCAGGCTCTTGGGTTGAAAGCTGGGCCTGGCGTCGCTCAGCGCGTCGAGGCTGGCGCGGACGGCGGCGTAGGTCGCCGGCAGCCGCGTCGCCAGATAGGCTCGCACGGCCACGTCCTGCGCCATATGCAGCCGGCCGTCGCGTAACTCGGCGCGGTAGCGGTCGGACAGCGTTTTTGCCGCCTGCTTCAGTGTCGCCAATGGAACGTTTTCGAGCAAGCGCTCGACGCCCTGGCGAAGTGGGGCCGGCAACTCCATGCTCAGGCTCCGCGTGGCGCGATGAGGATCACGGAGGCGCCGACAATGCAGAGCGCTGCACCGGCAAGATCCCCGCGGTCGGGGCGCACGCCCTCCACCAACCAAAGCCAGCCAAGCGACGCCGCGATGTAGATGCCGCCATAGGCGGCGTAGGCGCGGCCGGCGGCATTGGCATCGACCAGCGCCAGCAGGAAGCCGAACAGAGCGAGCGAGGCGAGACCGGGAAGCAACCACAGCGGCGACTTCTCCAGCCGCCACCAGGCCCAGAACGAAAAGCAGCCGGCGATCTCGGCCAGCGCGGCAGCGACGTAGAGGACGTAGGTCATGAAAAAAGGTCCGGTGGCGATCACGGGACCTTTTTCAGGGCAGGGGCGGGCAATGGCAAGCGGCAATAGTATTTCTAATACATGTCGCCCAAAAGTGGCCCCGGTTTTGGGAGAACGACATGCATAAAACAAAGACCTAAAGCGCGTCGCATGGGTCCGTTCAAACGCGACGCGCTTTAGTCCGCAACCTTGCGGCGGCGAGCTGGCTTAGCAGCCGGGCTCTTTTTGATGGGATTGATGGGAGCCGTTTCACGGTGTCCCATATCGCGCATCTCAAGCGCCTTCTCGCATTTGGCCATGTAGTCGCGCGTCATCGGCAAGGTGTCGTTCTTCTTGGCGAGCTGGATCTGGAAGATCACGAGATCCTGCCAGCGGAAAGCGGCTTCCGAAGCGGCCAGGTAGAACTCCCACATGCGGCAGAAGCGCTCGTCGTAGATCGCCTTGGCCTTGTCGCGGTTGGCGGCGAAGCGCTCGCCCCAGTGCTTCAGCGTGTCGGCATAGTGGAGGCGCAGGATTTCGATGTCGGTGACGACCAGCCCCGACTTCTCGATCGCCGGCATGACTTCGGAGAGCGCGGGGATATAGCCGCCCGGGAAGATGTATTTGCGGATGAAGGCGCTGGTCGCCCACGGCACGCCGGAGCGGCCGATCGTGTGCAACAGCATGACGCCATCCGGCTTGAGCAGTGTCGCGCTCTTGTCGAAGAAGGTGCGGAAGTGGTTGACGCCGACATGTTCGAACATGCCGACCGAAACGATGCGGTCGAAACGCTCGTTGAGCTCGCGGTAGTCCTTGAGCTCGAAATGCACGCGGCTTTCCAACCCTTGCGCGTGCGCGCGGTCGGTGGCGACGCCATGCTGTTCGGTTGACAGCGTCACGCCTTGCACGTCGACGTCGAACGCCTTGGCGAGATAGAGGCCGAGCCCACCCCAGCCGGAACCAATGTCGAGCACCGTCTGGCCCGCCTTCAGCCTGAGCTTGGCGGCGATGTGGCGTTTCTTGGCGGCCTGCGCTTCGTCGAGCGTCATGTCCGGCTGCTCGAAATAGGCGCAGGAATACTGCATGTCGTCATCGAGGAAGAGCCGGTAGAGGTCCCCCGACAGGTCGTAGTGGCGCTGCACGTTGCGGCGCGAGCGCGAAGCGGTGTTGATCTGCTGCAGGCGGCGGAAGGCGTGGCGCAGGCCTTCGATGGCTTTCGACCAGGTGGCGTCGATGCCGCCGCTGCCCATGTTCTGGAAGGCGATGCGCATCACACCCAGCACGCCACCTTCGAGAATGTCGAGTTCGCCGTCCATGTAGGATTCCGGCACCGCCAGCATCGGATCGAAGGTGATGGCGCGCTCGGCATGCGCGGTCTTGATGTGCATGTGCACCGGCTCGCCGCTGCCGTCGCCGAACACCACTGTCGAGCCCTTGGGGCCGGTTACCTTGAGATTGCCGGTGCGCACCAGGCGGTCGAGAACGCGCTTCAACAGAATATTCATGACCAATATCCCCTCTCGGCCAGACAGGCTGTCTCGGCGCATCACCCCGAAAATCGATTTTCGGAAAGCGATCATGCGCCAAACCAAAGCTCTACAGCGTCCTTTGCGCGTCCAAAGGGCGCGCGACGCTATAGTCTGCATCAATATATAGGGGTTCGAAAAGTTCCATTTGGCACAAAAATGCCCGGGCGAGAGACCCGGGCATTGGTCCAGTATGGCTGACGCCGACTGGGAAGCTAAAATGCGGCACGCCCCGGCGGGGCGCACCGGCAACTCAAATCGTCAGGCGTTGTCTTCGCCGCCTTCGAACTCGGTGTTCGGGTCGAAGAAGTTTTCCGGCCGGGCATTGTCGTTGATGTCGTCGCCGTAGATGGCTTCGGCGGTGGTCAGCGTCTCGCCCTTGGCCTGGCGTTCGGCCTCGTCGGCCGTACGGGCGATGTTGAGCGTGATCGTGACCTCGACTTCCGGATGCAGCGCGATCGCCACATTGGTGAGGCCGATGGTCTTGATCGGCTGGTTGAGCAGGATCTGGTTGCGGTTGACCGTGAAACCTTCCGCCGTCAACAGATCCGCGATGTCACGGGTCGACACCGAGCCGTAGAGCTGGCCGGTTTCGCCAGCCGAACGCACGGCGATGAAGCTCTTGCCGTCGAGCTTTTCGGCGACCTCGGTGGCTTCCGACTTGCGCTCGAGGTTGCGGGCTTCGAGCTGGGCGCGCTGGCCTTCGAACTTCTTCTTGTTGGCTTCGTTGGCGCGCAGCGCCTTGCCCTGCGGCAGCAGGAAGTTACGAGCAAAGCCGTCCTTGACCTTGACGGTATCGCCCATCTGGCCGAGGCGGGAAACGCGTTCGAGAAGAATGACTTCCATGGTTTTGTTCCTTCGGTTGGGCGCCAGTCATTGGGATCGACGCCGAATGTCTTGGGAACAGGTCAGGAAGCTTGGGGCGCGCCTTGGCGCCGGTGTCGCTGTCCTGCCTGTTCAGGCAGTTAGGATCTCTTTTCGAAATCCAACTCGGGATTTTGTCGTCGACCCGGTCGCGCCCGTCACGGCCGGTAAAAAGCGGGCGGCAAGCCGCCCGCTGCCTAGACCATGATCCCGAAAAGTTGGAAAAGATCATGGTTAATTAAAAGGCCTTAGCGAACCACGTAAGGCAGCAGGCCGAGGAAGCGGGCGCGCTTGATCGCCTTGGCGAGTTCGCGCTGCTTCTTCTGGCTGACGGCGGTGATGCGCGACGGCACGATCTTGCCGCGCTCGGAAATGTAGCGCTGCAGGAGACGCACGTCCTTGTAGTCGATCTTGGGCGCGTTGGCGCCGGAGAACGGGCAGGTCTTGCGGCGGCGATGGAACGGGCGCCGGGTCGGGATCTGGTTGATGTCGACCATTATTCTGCACCCCCTTCAAAGCCTTCGCGCGGACGGCGCGGACCACGATCGGCACCGGCGTCGCCGAACGAGCGCGGCGGACGATCGCCACGATCGCCGCGATCACGGTCGCCGAACGAGCGCGGGCCACGATCGCCACGGTCACGGTCGCCGAAGCCGCCGCGTTCCGAGCGCTCTTCGCGCTTCTGCATCATGGCCGACGGGCCTTCCTCATGCGCCTCGACCTTGATGGTCAGGAAACGCAGCACGTCTTCGGACAGGCCCATCTGGCGCTCCATCTCGTTGAGCGCGGCCGGCGGGCAATTCAGGTCCATCAGCGTGTAGTAAGCCTTCCGGTTCTTGTTGACCCGGTAGGTGAGGGACTTCAGTCCCCAGTTCTCGACCCGGCCGACGGACCCGCCATTCGCGGAGATGACGCCCTTGTACTGTTCGACAAGCGCATCGACCTGCTGCTGCGAGAGGTCCTGCCGGGCAAGAAACACATGTTCGTAGAGAGCCATAGTGTATCAGTGCCTTTCTTCGTTTCTCTCCCGGTTCCCGGCGGCAAAAGCCTCTGCAACTTCTCTGACCCGCAAACCCTCGAAGGGCACGGGGAAGAAAGGAGCATGACGAGACGGTCGAGAGCGGAGACACGGGAGGCGGAAGCGCTTCTGGCTTCACACGAAGGTTTTCGAAAAAACCTCCGGCCCTCCGTTCAGCCCCCAGCTGGGACCGGCAGATTGGGGGCGTCTATACAGCAATCCGCCCATAACGCAAGCGCAAGCGGCATTCCCTCGTGTCGCAGGGACGGAAAAATCAAGCAGCAACAACTGCCGGGCTTTGTGGTTCTGGCAATCAGGCCTTAACCACACTGTCAGGTTGTGTGGAGTTGAAACCCCGCCGTCAACGGTCGATTCATCATGGGAGGCGAGAAGCCAGGATAAACCGCCTACAAAAGCGGCAAGCATTTCCGGGGGTAAGGATGCTTCTCAACAAGTTCTGGCGCTCGACGAGCGGCAATTTTACGCTTGTGATGGGACTGGGGTTGCCGGCCATCATCACGGCTATCGCCTTCGCCACTGATGTCTCCACTCTCATGCGGGCCAAGAGCAACCTGCAGAATGCCCTCGATGCGGCAAACCTTGCTTCTTCGCATCTTGGCGATCTCGACATCACCCGCAATGACGCCTTCGACCGCTATTTCCAGGCCAACATCGCCGGCCATGGCGAACTAGGCAATGCGAAGGCGACGCTGACCGTCGACAGGGGCATCAACTTCGTCAAGACAAAGGCGGTTGCCTCAGCCGACGTCAATCTCAACTTCGCCTTCCTGTTCGGCAAGGACAAGCACATCGAGGTCGATGCCTCCGCCGCCGAATCGAACAACCAACTCGAAGTCGTGCTGGTGCTGGACAACACCGGCTCCATGGCCGGCGCGCGCATGACGGCGTTGAGGACGGCGACCAAATCATTGCTCGACACGCTTGAGGCGACAAAATCGCCGACGCGCGAGATCCGCGCCTCGCTGGTTCCGTTCGTCACGGCCGTCAATGTCGATGGCGACGAATTCGATCCGTCCTGGATCGACATGGACGGCAAGTCCTCCACCAACGGCGTCAATTTCCCGGTCATCGACGGCAAGCGTCCCAATCATATGGCGCTTTTCAAGCAGCTCAAGCTGACCGGATGGACCGAGCCCGGATGGAACAACACCGGATGGAAGGGCTGCGTCGAGGCGCGACCGGGCGCTTACAACATTTCCGACACCCCACCCGACCAGGACAAGCCCGACACGCTGTTCGTTCCGTATTTTGCGCCGGACGATCCGGAAGTTGCCCAGAAGCCGTCTGCCTCCTACGGCAATGCGGCGAGATACTACAACAATTCCTATCTCGACGACGGCTACGACAAGACCAAGCTCGCCAAGCAGAAAGGCAACCTTCTCGGCATCGATCTCAGCGATCTCGTCGGCGATTTGGTGACGCCCGGCAAGTCTGCCAAGGAAAAGGTCGCCAAATATGTTGCGCCCGCCAACGAGCTCATCACCGAGACGGGCACCCCCATCACCGTCGGCCCGAACCGCGCTTGCCCCACACCCGTCGTTCCCCTGACCGACGATTTCGACAAGCTGCGCAAGGCGGCAAGCGAGATGACCGAGTGGAACGGTTCGGGCACCAATGTCTCCGAGGGCCTGTCGTGGGGCATGCGGGTGCTGTCGCCCGCCGCGCCCTACACCGATGCAGCGCCGTGGAAGACGCCTGGGATCAGCAAGATCGTGCTGTTGCTCACGGACGGCGAGAACGTCGTCTACGGCGCCAGCGAACAGCCGACGAAGTCCGACTACACATCCTATGGCTATCTGTCAGGTGGCCGTTTCGGATCGGACGACCAGACGGCCGCGGCGCGCAATGTCGACGGCTGGACCAAAAGCGTTTGCACGCAATTGAAGAACGAGGGCGTACAAATCTACACCATGGTGCTGCAATCCGACACAGCCGCCAACCGCGCGCTTTACAGCGCCTGCGCTTCGGATCCGAGCGGCTATTATGCCGTCAACGATCCAACCAAACTGCCGGACGTGTTCCAGCAGATCGCCAACAAGTTTTCGAAGCTGCAATTGACGAATTGAACGCGTGACCCGAGGGCGCCGGGCCTGATCCTCACGAGATCGATCGGCTCAACTTGTATGGGCGACAACCTTGTCGACCGTTTCGGGGAAGAAGTCCGGCGCCGCGAGGCGTTTGCCGAACATCATGTCGTACTGCAGCAGGCGGAAATCGCGGATCGCCGGGTCGATCTCCTTCTGCCGCGCCCAATCGGATGTGGCCTCGCCCGTCGGCGTCAGCAACAGGTTGCGGTCGACGACGCGGTAGCGTTCGCGCATCTCACCCAGGAAGCCGGTGTAGTAAGGGTGGGTGATGCCGGCGGTGGTAAGGATATGATAGGGCAGGAAAGCCGGGCTCACCGCGCCCAGGTTCTCGACCGGACCGGAGTGGTTCGACCAGATGATCAGCGGCGTCTGGTGATGGTCAAGTGCGGCTTCCGGCGTCGGTTCCTTGCGCGGCGCGACATTGTCTTTCATGAAGCCGGTTTCGACATAGACCGGCCCCAGCGGCGGCAGATGGTCGCCGAAGAAGGCGATCACGGTGGGACGGGAGCGTTTCTTCGCCCATTCGACAAGGCGTTCAAGGCCGCGATCGGCGTCGGCTGAGCCCTCGGCGTAGCTGAGCAGCGATTCGCGCGCCCACTGGCTGATCGGTGCCTGCACCGTGTGTGTCGGATTGTAATAGCGGTTCGGCTCGTAGGGGCCGTGGTTTTGCAGGCTGACCGCAAAGAAAAACACCGGTTCATCGCTGGCGTCGGCCTCGCTGATGATCTCGTCGGTCATCGCAGCGTCGGATGCCAGCGGCCCGCGCTTTTGCAAGGGCGGCAACGTCTCTTCGGATTTGAAATCGTTGAAGCCGAAATCAGCATAGACCGCGCCACGGTTCCAAAACCAGTTGGTGCCAGGATGGATGGCGCGCGCCCGATAGCCCTGGCTCTTCAGGAAGGTTGCGAGCGAAGGCGTCGGCGTGCGCACATATTGCTGATAGGGGATGCTGCCCGCCGGCAGGAAGGCGTTGGAAAAGCCGGTCAGCGCCTCGAACTCGATGTTGGCGGTCATGCCGCCGAATTCGGGCGAGAACATCGAGCCCGAGCGCAGCGCCCGCACGTTGGGGATCGGGTCGGGCGTGATGGTGACGCCGGGCAGCTTGGTCGGATCCCAGAAGGATTCGCTCATGACGATGATGATGTCGGGCTTCTCGGCCGGCACCGAGGCGGTCACATCGGTCCTGTCGATCGCCGCGATTGCCTTGTCGGAATAGCCGGGCGGCGCCGAGACATGCGCCATCGGCACGTTGAGGGCGAAGGCCAGGGCAAAGCCGTTGGAGGCATAGTTTTCCTTCTGGTCCCACATGATCGGGATGATCTGCAGCCGGTCCCTGGTCCAGGAGAAGGTGGCGTAGTCCATGATCGAAACGAAGAAGGCGAGCAGCGGCACCGCCAGCGTCAGCCGGGCAAGGCGGCCCTTGCGGCTGAGCGCCGGAACCTTGCGGCGCCACAGCCGCCAGCCATAGACGAGCAACGACAGGCCGCCGACGATGCCCACGACCATGGCGAGCGCGGTCATCGGCCGGTCGCGCACCAAGAGCGGCAGCAGCGCGAAGATCTGGCGGGCATAGAGGAAATCGGTGGGATAGAGCGGATCGCCGAGATAATGCGACTTCTGGTGGCCGACGAAGGCAAGGGAAAGCGTCAGCGGCGCGACGATCATCAGGCTCTGGTGGCTGCGGCCGAGCACGGCATCGAGGCCGATCAGGATCAGCGCAAACACGACGATGGTGGTCCAGCCCGGCTTGAGCGGCTGCAGGAAGAAGGAAACCGTGCCGGCAAAGTCGCCGCGCACGATCAATTCGATGGCAAACACCAGGACCGCCGCGATTGCCAGGCTGATCAGCCCATAGCGCACAACCGGCCATCTCCTGCCCGGCAGATAGCCGGTGGACGGATCGTCTTCCAAGAACTGTGGCGCGGGCTTGCCGGCGCGTTTCGAACTCTTTGCCACTTTAACTTCCCACCCAGCGACAAACACGTCACTCGATTGTCATAGAATTGTCACGCAAAGCTAGCGCCTGTGGCGGAAATAAGAAGAGCCAGCAAACGATTCGTGAGCGGTTTTCATCAGGAGTGATCGCCAAAAAGCTTTTCGGAACAGGCACTCGGCCGGAGATGGTGCCGCCGGGCACGGTCAAACTGGGCTTGACTTGGCGGCCTGCCTTGCGTCACAGGCAAGAAAAACTCGACTATCAGGCAAGCAAAACCAGCCCTTGGGAGCCCTCGCATGGCCGTTGCATTCACCTTTCCTGGACAAGGCAGCCAGGCTGTCGGCATGGGCAAGGATCTCGCCGATGCCTTTCCCGAGGCGCGCAGGATCTTCCAGGAGGTTGACGATGCGCTTGGCGAAAACCTGTCGAAGCTGATCTGGGAAGGACCGGAGGAGACGTTGACGCTGACCGCCAATGCGCAGCCGGCGCTAATGGCGGTGTCGCTGGCCGCGATCAGGGCGCTGGAATCGCGCGGCTTTGCGCTGAAGGACAAGGTCGCCTATGTCGCCGGCCATTCGCTGGGCGAGTATTCGGCGCTCGCGGCTGCCGGCTTCGTTTCGGTTGCCGATGCCGCCCGGCTGCTGCGCATCCGGGGCAATGCCATGCAGGCGGCGGTGCCGGCCGGCGAGGGCGCCATGGCGGCGATCATCGGGCTGGAACAGGCGGATGTCGAAGCCGCCTGCGCCGAGGCTGCCCAAGGGGCTGGCAAGGGCTCTGTCTGCCAAGTGGCGAACGACAATGGCGGCGGCCAGCTGGTCATTTCCGGCGCAAAAGCCGCAGTGGAACTGGCGGCGAGGCTTTGCACGGAAAAGGGCGCCAAGCGGGCGCTCATGCTGCAGGTTTCGGCGCCTTTCCACTCCGCACTGATGACGCCGGCGGCCGAGATCATGCGCGAGGCCCTGGCCAGCGTGGCGAAGGCCGCGCCGGTGGTTCCCATCGTCTCCAACGTCACCGTCACCCCGACCAATGACCCCGACGAGATCGCGCGACGTCTGGTCGAGCAGGTGATTGCCCGCGTGCGCTGGCGCGAGACAGTGGAATGGTTCGGCGCAAACGGCATCACCACGCTTTACGAGATCGGCGCCGGAAAGGTGCTTTCAGGCCTGGCGCGGCGCATCAACCGCGACATCGCCACCGCGTCGGTCGGCTCCGCGGCTGATGTCGAGGCGGCATTGGCGACGCTTGCTTAATCGAATGCCATTTGACCCCACCCGTGCGAAGGGTGTTCTCTTCTCAATCAGGAGACAAAAATGTTCGAATTGACTGGCCGCAAGGCACTCGTCACCGGCGCATCGGGGGGCATTGGCGAGGCGATCGCCAGGGTGCTGCATGCGCAAGGCGCCATCGTCGGCTTGCATGGCACCCGCGTCGAGAAACTGGAGACGCTGGCCGCCGAACTTGGCGACCGGGTCAAGTTGTTCCCGGCCAACCTGTCGAACCGCGACGAGGTCAAGGCGCTCGGCCAGAAGGCGGAGGCCGATCTCGAAGGTGTCGACATCCTGGTAAACAATGCCGGCATCACAAAGGACGGGCTGTTCGTGCGCATGTCCGACGCCGACTGGGACACCGTGCTCGAGGTCAACCTGACCGCTGTGTTCAGGCTGACCCGCGAACTCACCCACCCGATGATGCGCCGCCGCCACGGCCGCATCATCAACATCACCTCGGTGGTCGGCGTCACCGGCAATCCCGGCCAGACCAACTACTGCGCCTCCAAGGCCGGCATGATCGGCTTTTCCAAATCGCTGGCGCAGGAGATTGCCACCCGCAACATCACCGTCAACTGCGTCGCCCCGGGCTTCATCGAATCGGCGATGACCGGCAAGCTCAACGACAAGCAGAAGGAGGCGATCATGGCGGCGATCCCGACGCGCCGCATGGGCACCAGCGCTGAAGTCGCATCCGCCGTCGCCTATCTCGCCTCCAACGAAGCCGGCTACGTCACCGGCCAGACCATCCATGTGAATGGCGGCATGGCGATGATCTGAACGAGGTCCAGCGGAGTTGTTGCCGGCTTGTGAAAAGAGACCATTTCGGCTTGGACCTCAGCTATTTTTCGTGTAATGCGGCCCGCAACCCGGCGGTTCGGGCAAAAACCGGTCCGTAGCCGTTGCGTTTCCGGCAGGACCATCTTTCAGCTTGATTAGCGGCATTCTGCCCGCTAACGAAGACAGACAAACAAAAGACGAGGATGCCCCAAATGAGTGACACCGCAGAGCGCGTCAAGAAGATCGTCATCGAGCACCTTGGCGTCGATGCCGACAAAGTGACGGAGCAGGCGAGCTTCATCGATGATCTGGGCGCCGACAGCCTCGACACGGTCGAACTCGTGATGGCGTTCGAAGAAGAATTCGGCGTCGAGATTCCCGACGATGCGGCCGAGACCATCCTGACCGTCGGCGATGCGGTCAAGTACATCGACAAGGCATCGGCCTGACGCTTTCCGCAGTCATCACCGGGGAGAACCTGCGATGAGGCGTGTCGTCGTCACGGGCCTTGGGTTGCTGTCGCCGTTCGGCATGGGCTTCGAGCACAGCTGGAAGGAACTTCTGACCGGCCGCAGCGCTGCCAAACGTATCACCGAGTTCGAGGTGGAGGATCTTGCCTGCAAGATCGCCCACGTCATTCCGCGTGGTGACGGCAGCAATGCCACCTTCAATCCCGAGGCCGTGCTCGAGCCGAAGGAATTGCGCAAGATCGGCGACTTCATCCTGTACGGGATTGCCGCCGCCGACGAGGCGCTGAAGGATTCCGGCTGGGAACCCAAGACCCATACCGAGCAGTGCGCCACCGGCGTGCTGATCGGCTCCGGTATCGGCGGCATCGAAGGCATCGCCGAGAACGCGATGATCCTCAAGGAACGCGGTCCACGCCGCATCAGCCCTTTCTTCATCCCCGGCCAGATCATCAATCTCGTCTCCGGACAGGTCTCGATCCGGCACGGGCTGAAAGGCCCGAACCACGCTGTCGTCACGGCCTGTTCGACCGGTGCGCACGCCATTGGCGACGCTGCCCGGTTGATCATGTGGGGCGATGCCGACGTGATGGTCGCCGGTGGCGCCGAAGCGCCGGTGACGCGACTGTCGATCGCCGGCTTTGCCGCATGCCGGGCGCTGTCGACCGATCGCAACGATGCGCCGCAAACAGCATCGCGCCCCTATGATCGCGACCGCGACGGCTTCGTCATGGGCGAGGGCGCCGGCGTCGTCGTGCTTGAAGAGCTCGAACATGCCAAGGCGCGCGGCGCCAAGATTTACGCAGAGGTGACCGGTTACGGCCTCACCGGTGATGCCTATCACATCACCGCGCCCGCCGAAGACGGCGACGGCGCCTTCCGCTGCATGACGGCGGCGTTGAACCGGGCCAAGCTGACGCCTGCCGATGTCGACTACATCAACGCGCACGGCACCTCGACCATGGCCGACACGATCGAGCTCGGCGCCGTCGAGCGGCTTGTCGGCAATGCCGCATCGAAGATTTCGATGTCGTCGACCAAGTCGTCGATCGGCCATCTGCTGGGGGCGGCGGGTGCCGCCGAAGCGATCTTTTCGATCCTCGCTATCAGAGACAATGTCGCGCCGGCGACCATCAACCTCGACAACCCGGAGCGCGAGACCGCGATCGACCTTGTGCCCCACAAGCCGCGCGCCCGCCAGATCGACGTTGCGCTGTCCAATTCCTTCGGCTTTGGCGGCACCAACGCTTCGCTCGTCTTCCAGCGCTACAATGGCTGACCGTCCAACTGCCGGGCGACGCTTCGGCATGTCGTCAATTTTGCCATATTCGCCCCTACTCTGCCGCAGGGGATTCGTTGAGCGATCAAACGGCAGGGCAAAATGAACACAAATCCGGCGGGCAACGGGGAATTAGGACAGCGTCCGGCATCGGGTCCGATCGTGCCGAAGACAGCGAGCGAGGCCTTGCGGCCGGAGGCCGGCACGCCGCCGCCGAAGCGCTCGCGTGCGTCGCGCAGCCAGGTCGTCGTGTTCATGAACTTCGTCATCTCTTTGGTGATGCTGATGGTTCTGGCGGCGGGCGTCGCGCTGTATTTTGGCAAGCAGGAATTCACCGAAGCTGGCCCCTCGGCCAATGGCGACACCTTCCTGGTCAAGCCGAACACCGGCGTCCAGGATATTGCCGAACAGCTCGAACGACGCGGACTGATCAGCGACGCCCGGGTTTTCCGCCTTGGCGTGCGCGCCTTCGGCAATGATTCGGCGCTGAAGGCCGGTGAGTACGAGATCAAGCCCAGGGCTTCCATGCGCGATATCATGGAGCTTTTGAAGAGTGGCAAGTCGGTGATGTATTCGCTGACCGTTCCGGAAGGGCTGACGGTCGAGCAGGCGCTGCAGCGCATCGCCGACGAGCCTGCCTTGAGCGGCGATATGCCGGCGACCACTCCCCCCGAGGGCAGCCTTGCCACCGACACGCTGCGCTTCACGCGCGGTGCGACGCGCCAGCAGATGGTCGACAAGCTGCTGGCGGATCAGAAGAAGCTGGTCGAGGATGTCTGGCAGCGGCGCGCGCCGGACCTGCCGCTGGCCAATGTCGAAGAGTTCGTCACGCTGGCCTCGATCGTCGAGAAGGAAACGGGCAAGGGTGACGAGCGTTCACGCGTTGCCGCCGTCTTCCTGAACCGGCTGGCCAAGGGCATGCGCCTGCAATCCGACCCAACCATCATCTACGGTCTGTTCGGCGGCAAGGGCAAGCCGGCGGACCGGCCGATCTACCAGTCGGACATCCAGAAGCAGACGGCCTACAACACCTATGTGATCAACGGCCTGCCGCCGACGCCAATCGCCAATCCGGGTCGAGCAGCACTGGAGGCAGTGGCCAATCCGTCGAAGACCGACGATCTCTACTTCGTCGCCGATGGTACTGGCGGGCATGTCTTTGCCGCGACGCTGGAAGAGCACAATGAGAACGTCGCCCGCTATCGCGCGCTGCAGAAGAAGCAGGCCGATGACGCCGCCAAGGCAGCTAATACCACCGGCACTGGCGACAGCAATGCCGACAAGCCGGATGACGTTGGCGACGACAGCGGCGGCGGTGATGCGGGCGCTGCCCAGTAGGACGAAGAAAGGCGTTGCCCATAAGGCCGCGTCCTGACATTGGAAAGAGCGCCGCGCGTCTGATTTCGATGCGCCTGCGGCGCAGTCATTTTTAAGCCGCACGTGCTCTTCTCCGGAAAACCGGTTTCGGAGTGATGTGCCAGGGACTTGTGGGCGATATGAATTTGCAGAGCATGACCGGTTTTGCACGTGCCGTCGCCGAGCATGAAGGCACCGCGATCGCCTGGGAGGTCAAGTCCGTCAACGGCAAGAGCGTCGAGGTGCGGCTGCGATTGCCGCAAGGCTTCGAGCGGCTGGAACCGGCCGTCAGGCAGACGCTTCAGAAGCGTTTTGCGCGCGGTAATTTCCAGGCGACGCTGACCATTGGCCGAGCCGCCGGCGCGCAGGCGCAGCCAGTCGTCAACGAAGTTTTTCTGAAGGATCTGGCGGGGCTCGCCAAGCGGTTGCAGGAGCAGTTCGGTGTTGCCCCCGCGACATCAGACGGATTGCTTTCGCTGCGCGGCGTGCTCGATATTCCCGAAACGGTCGAAACCGAAGAGGTGCGCGCCGCGCTCGACATCGCGATCACGGCCGCGCTCGAGGTGGCCCTCAAAGGACTGGAACAGGCGCGGCAGGGCGAAGGTGCCGCACTGGCTCTGCTGCTGGCGGGCCATATCGACGCAATCGAGGCGCTGACGCTGCGAGCCGAGGCGGATCCATCGCGCGAGACAGCGGCGATCCGCGAACGCCTCGCCGAGCAGGTCAGGCTGCTGATGGACGCTTCCGCCAACCTGGACGCAAGCCGGCTGCATATGGAGGCGGCTTTCCTGGCAACCAAAGCCGATATTCGCGAAGAGATCGACCGCCTGAAAACGCATGTCGCATCTGGTCGGGCGCTGCTTGAGAGCGGCGGCGCGGTCGGCCGCAAGCTCGATTTTCTGGCACAGGAATTTAACCGCGAATCGAATACGCTGTGCTCGAAGTCGAACGCCGCTACGGTCACAGCGATCGGGCTGGAGCTGAAGGCCGTGGTCGACCAGTTTCGTGAACAGATCCAGAATCTGGAGTAGCCAATGGTTGCCAAGGATTTAGGGTCCCGCATTCGCCGCCGGGGCCTGATGCTCGTCCTGTCGTCGCCATCCGGCGCCGGCAAGTCGACGATCGCGCGCAACCTTCTGGAAAGCGATTCCAGCCTCGAACTGTCGGTCTCGGTCACCACCAGACCGCGCCGCGGCAGCGAGATCGAGGGTGTTCACTATCATTTCCGGACGATGCGCGATTTCGAGCGGCTGCGCGATTCCGATGCGCTGCTGGAATGGGCCGAAGTGCACGGCAATTGCTACGCGACACCGCGCGAGCCGGCCGAACTGGCGCTGGCTCAAGGGCGCGACATGCTGTTCGACATCGACTGGCAAGGCGCACAGCAGCTCAAGGAGAAGATGCGCGCCGACATTGTCTCGATCTTCATCCTGCCGCCGTCGATGAAGGAATTGAAGGCGCGGCTGAAGCGTCGCGCAGAAGACCAGGAGGCGGTGATCGAGACGCGGCTGAAAAACGCCCGCAACGAGATCGAGCACTGGAAGGAATATGATTTCGTCATCATCAATGACGACCTCGACCGCGCCTTCGCCGAAGTGCGCGGCATCGTCGTCGCGGAGCGGCTAAGACGCGATCGTCGGCCGGGCCTGTTCGATTTCGTCTCTGGACTGTTGGACGAGAAGACGAGCTGATGCTTCTTCCTTCTCCCCGTTCACGGGAGAAGGTGGCCCGAAGGGCCGGATGAGGGGCGGGAGCAGCATTTCAAGGTTCTGCCTGCCGGCATCTTCTTCCGTAAACGGGGAGAAGAAAGCTACACCGTGTTGGTCAGGCGTACGAATTCCTCGACGCTGAGTGTTTCGGCGCGGCGTGTCGGATCGATGCCGGCGCGTTCGAGCAAGGCTTCGCCGCCGAGGCTTTTCACGCTCTGCCTCAGCATCTTGCGGCGTTGGCCGAAGGCGGCTTCGGTGACGCGGCCGAGTTTTTTCACGTCAGTGGGCAGGGGTGTCGCCCGCGGCTCCAGGTGCACCACTGAAGAGGTGACCTTGGGCGGCGGCGTGAACGCCTGGGGCGGCACGTCGAAGGCGATCCTGGCCTGCGTACGCCAGCCGGCCAGCACACCAAGCCTGCCATAGGCATCGCTGCCGGGTGTGGCGACGATGCGCTGAGCCACTTCGCGCTGGAACATCAGCGTCATCGATGCATAGAAGGGCGGCCATTCGCTGACCGTCAACCAGCGCACCAGCAGCTCTGTGCCGATATTGTAGGGCAGGTTGGCGATGATCTTTACCGGGCCGCCTGCTCCCCCACTGGCAAGTGCTGCGAAATCCGTCTTCAGCGCATCGCCGGATACAATCTCCAGCCGGCCGGGATAATGATCGGACACTTCGGCAAGGGCAGCCAGGCAGCGTTCGTCGCGCTCGATGGCAATGACATGACGCGCCCCGTTGGCAAGCAATGCGCGGGTCAGCCCGCCGGGGCCGGGACCGACCTCGATCACGGTCGCATCGGACAAGTCGCCGGCGGTGCGGGCGATCTTGCCGGTGAGGTTGAGGTCGAACAGGAAATTCTGGCCGAGCGCCTTCTTTGCCTGCAGCCCATGACGCTCGATCACCTCGCGCAGCGGCGGCAGCCCGTCGATGCTCATGCGCGCAGGCTCGGGCAGGAAGCGCTCATGCGGCCGCGGCCCTTGCGCCGCTGTCGGCCAATCGCTTGGCAAGCTTCAGCGCCGCCATCAGGCTGTCGGGCCGCGCCACGCCTTTGCCGGCGATGTCGAAGGCGGTGCCGTGGTCGGGCGAGGTGCGGATGAAGGGCAGGCCGAGCGTGACATTGACCGCTTCGTCGAAGGCCAGCGCCTTGGCCGGGATCAGCGCCTGGTCATGATACATGCACAGTGCTGCGTCGTAGCCGGCCCGTGCCCGGGCGTGGAACAACGTGTCGGCGGGCAGGGGGCCGAAAGCGTCGATGCCTTCGGCACGCAGGATGTCGACCGCCGGGCGCACGATCCGCTCGTCCTCGAGGCCCATGGCACCGCCTTCACCCGCATGCGGATTGAGCCCGGCAATGGCCAGCCGTGGCCTGGCGATGCCGAAGCGGGCGATGAGATCGGCGGCGGTGATGCGCGCGGTCGCGACGATCAATTCGGTGGTCAGCGCCTTGGGCACCGCAGCCAGCGCGATGTGGATGGTGACGGGGACGGTGCGCAGGTCGGGGCCGGCCAGCATCATCACCGGCATCGCCTCCACGCCGCTGTGTTGGGCCGCCAGATGCGCCAGATATTCGGTGTGGCCGGGAAAGTGAAAGCCGGCATCGTAGAGCGGTTTCTTGGCGATTGGGCACGTGACGACGGCCGAGGCTTCGCCGGCAAGGCAGTCGGCGACGGCGCGGTCGATGGCTTCGATGGTGGCGGCCGCATTGGCCGGGTCCGGCCGGCCGGGGCTGTCGATGCAGCGAGCGGCCAGCGGAACGATCGGCAGGGCGCGGGCAAACACCTGCGCCGCTTGCGCCGGCGTCGTTTCAACGATCGGCAGCGAAATGCCGACGAGGCGCGCCCGGGAAGCGATCAGCGCCGGATCGGCGAGCAGATAGAAGGGAGGCAAGGCGGCAGCCTCGCGCGCCATGAAGGCGGCGATGGCAATCTCCGGCCCGATGCCGGACGGATCGCCGGCGCTCAGGGCGAGCGCAATCACTGTGCTGCCCACGTCAGCGCTTGACGATGCGGGCTTTCGCCTTCAACTCGTCGACATATTTCTTGCTGAGCTCGTCGGCGTTCTTGTCGCCACCGGAGCCTTCGTTCTGGAACACCATCTGGGCAACCTTGTCGTCGGACACTTCGCGCGACGAGCAGATGCCGATGAATTCGACGCCGCGCTCGGTCTCGCGCGTGACGGTAGCGCCACCGACTTTGGTTGCCTTGATCTGCTCGGCCCAGTCCGCCGGCAGTTGCGGCGCCAGCACCCGGCCCAAATCACGAACGGTGACGTCGATCAGGCCCTTGGCGAATTCATGCGTCGTGCTGCAGCCGTTGAAGCGGGCACGCATGGCGTCGGCCTCACGCTTGCGCTTGGCCAGCGTCGCGCTGCGCTCGGCGGCCGGCACCACGAAGATGATCTGCTGCAGCATGTACTCGGTGGCGCTCGGCTTGGCGCCGCCTTTTTCGAGCATCTTCCTGACGAGGTCCTGTTCGCTGACGGCGCCGGTGCCATCACCGGAACGGTAACGCGCGCTCAAGGCCTGGTTCCAGGCCATTTGGGCGCGGATGAATTCCTTGAAGTGGCCCTTGCTGACGCCTGACTTCTCCATGACGCCGTCGAGCTGGCTGAGCTGCATCTTGTTGCTCGAGGCAAAGCGCTGGTAGGCGGCCTCGACCTGCGCGTCGCTGATGCGGATACCAAGCCGCTTGGCCTCGGCCATGCGCAGCGTCTGGTCGATCATTTCCTGGGCGGCGTCGCCCTTCTTGCGCTGCAGCTTCAGAAAGGCGGCGCGATGCGCGATGTCGCCGGAGGTGACCGGAACGTCGTTGACGACGTATTTGATCTCGCTGGCGAAAGCTGGCGGCGTCATCACGGTGACCGACACGGATGTCACCGCCAAAAGCAGCGCGAACCCTGCTGAAAAGAGGTATTTCCTCATCGTTGGCATCCCAATTCTATCCCGGTTCCGCCCAATTCTATGCGTTCCGGGTGCGCAAAATCCCTGCCAGCCCTATGCGGCGAAACGATGTCGCCGACTGTTACTGGATCGTGCCGAGGGCATTGCTCGACGAGCCGAAATCGCCGAGGGTGCGGAACGACAGGTTGAAGCCGATGCTCTGCGTCACCTCCCTGGTGTTCAGGTCGCGCGACTGCGAGTACGACATCAGATAGGTGAAGCAGGAATCGTTGTAAGCGAAGCCGACGCCGTCGCTGACCAGCAGGCTTTCCTGCAAATCGTAGGTTCCGGTTCCGAAGACGCGCCAGTTTTCGGCGAGATGAGTCGACGCGCCAAGCGTGACCTCGTGGCGGTCGGTCGTGAAACCGTAAAGCGGCTGTGCCTGGATGAAGGCGTATTTGGCGGTCAGCGATACCGGCAGGCCGGTGTAGGCGGCCTTTAGCTCGCCACGGCGCATTTCAAAGCTCTGTTCGTCGAAACGGCCGCTAACCGAGGCAGCGAAGCCATTGGGGCTGTTGACACCAAACAGGCCGACATAGTCCGACTTGGTGGTGTCGAGGCCCGAATAGGCGCCGACATTGACCAGATCCGGCGCGGCGAAGGAATTCTCGCCGCCAATCTGGTAGGATTGGCCGAAAATGGCATTGGTGCCCCAGCCATTGCCGTAGGAGCCGGAATAGCGCAGGCCGACATTGGCGCGCGAACCGCCTTCCACCCGGTCATAGCCGGAGAACTTGTCGCGTTCGAACAACGTGGTCGCGTCGAAGACCATGCTTTGGGCGTCTTCGTTGGGAACGGCGAGCCCGCCGACATACTGCTCGTTCGGGCGCATGAAGACCTGTGCCATCGGCTCGAACACATGGCTCGAATTGGCACCCGAAAACAGCACTGGCCAGCGCATTTCGAGCCCGGCAGTTGCCATGTAACGGGCAAACGACGAGCGCATGTCGTCGCGGGCATTTATCTCAGGGTTCAGCGCCATCTCGTTGATGGCGGCAAGCGAGGCCGATGACGCGTTGACATAGTCGGCGTCGCCCTGCAGCGCGAGCAACGGCGTCAGCACCAGCCCGCCATCGGTGACGAAGGTCCGCTTCCACTCGGCCTCGGCGGTGAGGCGCCCGGATTCGCCTTCGATGCCGCGAACACGCTGAGTTGGAGTGAGCGAGTTGTATGGGGTCGAAAAGGCCTGGTCGAGATCGTCGCGGTGGATGACGCGTGCGTTGACATTGAGCGACAACTGGCCCCCAGCCACCGATACGTCGGGAATATAGGCATAGTCGAGCGTCGGCAGCACCCAGGGCTGCTGGTTGCTGCGTGCGGAGATATTGCTGTTGGGCGTATCTTCCTGCACCTCGAAGTGCATGGCGCGCAGGTCGAAATAGTTGCGGCCGTTGAGACCCGTCAGGTAGACCGACGACTGGTGGACGCTGCTGCTGTACTTGTCGATGCTGTAGGTATTCGAGAAGTTCTTGTCGGTCTGCAGCAGCACATCCCAGCCGAAATTCCAGCGCGGATTGATGGCGAACTGGCCCTGGGTGCCCATCATGCCGCGGAATTTGTTCGGATCTCCAACTCCACCCGAATTGATGTTGTGGCCAGAGGTGGCTGGGAATCCAGCCGTGTCGAGGAAGGCATCAGGATCCCGCTGCTGAATCCCGGCGATCTTCAAACTGTACTGGCCATTGTTGAAGCGCTGGCGCCACTCGGCCTCACCGAGGAAGCCCTGCTTGGTGTAGCCGGTGCCGGTGACGGTCAGGTCGTAGGTCGGTGACAATGCAAAATAATAGGGAACCTTTACGCCGACGCCGAGGTCGCTCTTGTAGACGATGCTGGGGATCAGGAAGCCGCTCTTGCGTTTCACTGTCGGGTCGGCGATCTCAAACGCGGGCAGATAGGCAAGCGGGAAGCCGAAGAACTCGAAATTCGCGTTCTCGAAGCGAACCGTCTTCTTCTCGCCGTTCCAGATGATTTTCCTGGCCTTGACGCGCCAGGTCGGCGCCTTGTCGGGCTTGTCCTCGCACGGTTCGCAGGCGGTGTAGACGCCATTGTGGAACGTGGTCAGCACGCCGCCCATGCGCTCGGCGCTTTCGGCTGCGAAATAGGCCTTGTCGATGGTTTCGACGCGCAACGCGTTGACGAAGCCGTCGGCAAAATCATCGGTGATGTCGATATGTTCCGAATTGATCTTGGTGCCATCGCTGTTGATGACCTCGACATTGCCGCTCGCGACCATCCGCTTGGTATTGCGGTTGTATTCGACCCGCTGGGCGACAAGGCGATTGCCACCGTAGTCGATCTGCACGCCACCGACGGCAGTCACCGTCTGGTTGTCGTTGTTGTAGACCAGCGTATCGGCAGCCAGCAGCATCTGCGAGCCGGACGGAACTGTGGCCGCCATGTCGCTGACGTCCTGCGCAAGCGCGGGCATCGGCACGGCGCAGGCAAGCAGGCACGCCAAGGCGCTGGCCGCATAGAGGCGCGCCAAACCGGCCTGCCTGTTGCTGGGCAAAAACGCCTCCCTCACTAGCCGTCTTCCTTGTATAGCAGGAAAGTCACCCCGAAGAACATAGCCACCACGACCGGTACCCAGGCGGCTACGACAGTCGGCACGAACCCCGCCACGCCGAATGCCTTCACCAGCACCGAAACGACATAAAGCAGAAAGCCGGCGACGATGCCACCCAGAATCATCGTCGCTGACTGTCCCATCCTAGCAAATCGCATTGAAACCGTTGCCGCAATCAGCGTCATGGCGACGAGAAGGAACGGCAACGCCACGAGCGAATCAAACTGCATGGCAAAGGCATTTGCCTTGAGGCCGAACGAGCGGGCAACCTCGATTTTTCCGGGCAGGTCATAGAAAGGGATGGTTTCGGGGCGCGCCAGCCGCTCCTGCACGAATTCGGGCTTCAGATTGGTCGGCACGCGATCGCTCGCCGATGCCTGGATCGTGCCGTTCTGGAACGTCTTGACGTCCTGCAATTCCCAATAGCCGTCGCGCAGGAAGGCGCGCGCGGCGTCCTTGCGCTCGACGATGTTGCCTTGCGGGTCGAGAATGAAGAAGACGACATCGGCCATCTCGAGGCCCTGGTTGAGGATCGCGCGCGCGCCAATGATGGTGTCCCCGGAACTGGTTTTCTGCCGGATCCAGGGTGCGGCATCGGCCGAAACCGTGTTCGATTTGCCGGAGCGCAGCTGGGTTTCGATCTGCTCGGACCAGGAAAAGGCGTGCGCGGCGAGTGGATTGATGACGCCAACCGACAGGACGCCGAACAGCAACGCTCCGATGCAGCACGGCAACAGGAATTGCCAGGCGGAAACGCCGGCGGAACGCGCGATGACCAGCTCGTAGCGCCGGTTGAGCGACACCAGTGTCGCCATCGCCGAGAAGAGGCCGACAAACGGCACCGTCTGCAGCATGATCATCGGCATCCGCAGTCCGGAAATGGCCACTGCCGTCCCGTAGGTGAAGCCAGGCAGGCCGGTGGTGCGGCCGGAAAGCTCGGTGAAATCGATCAGGAACACCAGCGCCAGGAGGCCGATGAAGAACCAGATGGTGATCGTCACGTAGCGGAAGAAGAAATAGCGGCCCAGCGTCCAGCCCATCAGCTGACCCCTTGCCCAGAAGTGCCGCGCCCGGACAGACGCAGCTTCAGCGCGTTCCAGCTGTCACCGATGCGAGTGGCGAAGTTCGTCATCCAGTCCGCCCAAGCTATCGGCAGTTCCATGGTCCGGTTGGAGACGATGAACCAGATCGCCACCGCCGAAGCCACAATGGGCACGCCATAGACCATATAGGCGTATTGCGGGATCTCATCGGCCTTGCTGGCGGCAAAGAAGCCCAGCCAACGCACGAACAGCGATATCGAAATCGCCGTGATCAGCGGATTGACGCGCGCCTCGCGGTGCGAGCGAGCGTCCCCCGCGACCGCGAGCGCGATCAGCGCGAAGACGATGGAATAGGTCCATTCCGAAAACCGCTGGTTGAGCTCGGCCCGGTATTCAAGGGGAATTTGTTGGTAGTTCTTGTCGTTGAGGTTTGGATTGAGCAGGTACTGGGTCGTCTGGTCCTTCGGCAGCAGGTTCACCTCCGAAGCCGCCGCCATGAAGGCCGACATGTCGAAGGCATAGGATGTGAACCGGATGACCGACAGGTCGCCGGTCAGCGTTTTGCGATGGATGACGCCGTCATTCATCATCAGCACCTTTTCGCCGCCGCGTTCGATGATGTTGCCCGTCTTGGCGTAGTAGACCAGGTTGACCCCTTCTTCGCGCGAATCGGCGACGAAGATGCCGCCCAGCCGATTGTCGGGAAGCCGCTCGCCGATCTGCAGGAACAGCCCATCCTCGATCTTGCGGAAGGTGCCTTCCTGGATGATCAGCGACAACAGATCCGCGTGCGACGCCGCCACCAGGGCCCGGTTTTTCTGCCGTGCATAAGGGTCGATGCCGTTGTCGACGGCAAAGGAAAAGACGCTGGCGGCGAGTGCCAGAAGCATGATCGGCCGCACGATCGTCCAGCGCGAGGCGCCCGCGGCGTTGACGACGGCGAGCTCGGAATCTGAATTCATCACGCTGAGTGTCTGTGCGACCGCCACCACCACCGCAAAGGGCACGACGATCGGGATGATGGAGGGAAGGATGAGAGCGGCGACCTCGAAGAAGGTCAGCGACGACTGGCCGCTGTCGGTGACCAGATCGATCTTGGCCAGCACCTGCGTCGTCCAGACGATGGCCAGCGTCCACACCAGCGCCGCCATGAAGACCACGAAAGCGCGGCGCATGATGTAGCGTTCAATGACCTTCATGAAGGCTTTTCTCGATCTTCTCGAACGGCATCATGCCACCGCACAAGGTAGCTGTCCGGCGGCGCCTGCACAACTGGCTCCATGGATGGTCGATCCGGTTCCCGTCCCACATCACGCGCCCCCGGCGGGTCGGAGTGTCGGCGGCAATGGATAAGAAAGGGCAAACATCGATGGTTAACAACAGGTTGCGGCAAAAAGCGGGGCCGCGCCGCGAAGAATCACCATCGATTCCGTTGGTCATATGGGGTGCGAATTTGGCAAAGTCTTGCCAAATGCAGGAAAACGACCAAATGTCGCGCATCGCTTCGAACCACTTCCCCAAAAGCTACGCATTTTCCGAAAGCAGGACATGATGAGCCAAAGACCGTCGATCGCCTTCGCCAAATTTTCCGCACCCAAGACTGGCACGGTCTTCGTGCTGTCGGCGGATGAGGGCGGCCTGAGCGATGCCGCCAGGGCTTGCGATCCGGGCAAGACATTGGAGCGGGCCTTTCCGGTCGCCGAGTTCACCGGCAAGTTCGCCAGCTCCGTCGAAGTTCTGGCGCCGGAAGGAACGTCGCTCGACAGGCTGGTGGCGATCGGCGCCGGCAAGGTGTCGGGGCTCGACGAATATGCGTGGTTGAAGCTTGGCGGCACCATTGCCGCGTCGCTGCGCAAGGCGAACGACGTGGCCGTGGTGCTCGAAATGGTCGGCGCCTCGCCAAGCGGCAAGGACGCGGCAAGCCTCGCGGCGGGCATTATTCTGCGCAGCTATTCCTTCGACAAGTACAAGACCAGGAAGGACAAGGACGAGGCCGAGCCGAAAAAGCCGGTCAAGGTCACCATCCAAACCGCCGCTCCGGCCGCTGCGAGAAAGGCCTTCGCTGAGGTCGAGGCGGTGATCGACGGCGTGCTTCTGGCGCGCGACCTCGTCAACGAACCGGCAAACGTGCTTGGGCCGGTTGAGTTCGCCGCCCGCGCCAAGGAACTCGAGGCGCTCGGCGTCAAGGTCGAGATCCTGGCCGAGAGGGAGATGAAGAAGCTCGGCATGGGCTCGCTGCTCGGTGTCGCGCAAGGCTCGCCGCGCGGCGCCCGCATGGCGATCATGCAGTGGAACGGCGGCAAGCCAAAGGACAGCCCGGTTGCGTTCGTCGGCAAGGGCGTCACGTTCGACACCGGCGGCAATTCGATGAAGCCGGCCTCCGGCATGGAGGACATGAAGGGCGACATGGGTGGCGCCGCCGCCGTCACCGGCCTGATGCATGCGCTGGCCGCGCGCAAGGCGAAGGCCAATGTCGTCGGCGTCATCGGCCTGGTCGAAAACGCTGTCGACGGCCATGCCCAGCGCCCCGGCGACATCGTCATTTCGATGTCGGGCCAGACCATCGAGGTGCTCAACACCGACGCCGAAGGCCGCCTCGTGCTGGCCGACGCGCTGTGGTACTGCAATGACCGCTTCCAGCCGAAATTCATGGTCAACCTGGCGACGCTGACCGGCGCCGTCATGGTGGCGCTCGGCCAGCACTATGCCGGCATGTTTTCCAACAATGACGAACTGGCCGAAAGGCTGACGGCGGCGGGGCAGGCGACGCAGGAGCGGCTGTGGCGCATGCCGCTCGGCGCCGAATACGACAAGCTGATCGATTCCAAGAACGCCGACATGAAGAACATTGGCGGCCGCTATGGCGGTGCCATCATCGCCGCGCAATTCCTGCAGCGTTTCGTCAAGGAGACGCCATGGGCGCATCTCGACATTGCCGGCACGGCGATCGGCTCGCCGTCGAACGAGATCAACCAGTCCTGGGGTTCCGGTTTCGGCGTCAGGCTGCTCGACCGGCTGGTGCGAGACAATTATGAGCAGTGAGCGGGTTCATCCGGTATAGGCTGACGCGATGGCCGACGTCCTGTTCTACCATCTGACCGAATCGACGCTCGAGGATGCGCTGCCCGGCCTCCTGGAGCGCAGCATCGACCGTGGCTGGCGCGCCGTGGTGCAGACCGGCACCGAGGAGCGCCGCGATGCGCTCGACCAGCATCTTTGGACTTTTCGCGACGATTCGTTCCTCGCCCATGCAACCGACCGTGAGGCCTATCCCGGTGAACAGCCGATCCTGTTGACCACCGGCGACGGCAATCCCAACGAGGCAAGGATCCGCTTCCTGGTCGATGGCGCCATGCCGCCCGAACTTGGCGGCTACGAGCGTGCCGTGTTCCTGTTCGACGGCCACGATGCCGCCCAGGTCGAGGCGGCCCGGGGGCACTGGAAGACGATGAAGGACGCCGGCCATGCCGTCACCTACTGGCAGCAGACATCAGACCGCCGCTGGGAGCGCAAGGCGTAGGCGAGGGTTGGCTACGCCTCGAAATATCCGGATGGAGTGAGCCAAATATTGGCTTTGCCAGTCGCTCAAGTATAAATCAACTGCTATTCATGCACTAGCGACACTCGGAGGTTGGAATGCTTGAGAAAGAGATTGAGGATGCTAAGCGCCTCGTAAAGACGGACGCCTATCAGATGTCTGTTGGTGAGATTATAAATATGTATAGAGATGGTGAGTTGATTATAAATCCTGATTTCCAACGCTTGTTCCGCTGGGAGATTGGCCAGAAATCAAAGCTAATTGAATCTCTTTTGCTTGGAATTCCTCTTCCGTCCATTTTTGTATTCGAAAAAGACGACACGAAATGGGAACTTATTGATGGCCTGCAACGTATCTCCACATTGCTTGAATTTATGGGCGTGTTAAAGAACCCGACAACAGGCCAGAGTGAGATACCTAGCTCACTGGTCGCAACAAAGTATCTTCCATCGCTCGACAAAGTTGTTTGGGACAAGTCTCCAGAAATCCAAGATGTTCCCGTTGATGAACAAATCCCCTTGCCCGGCCCGCTTCAATTGGCTGTCCGACGTAGTCGCCTCAGCGTTGAGATCTTAAAACGACCTAGCTCCAATGAGACGAAGTATGACCTATTCCAGCGGCTAAATGCAGGCGGAACGCAAGCCAACGCTCAAGAACTGAGAAACGTTATCGTCATTATGGTAAGCCCTGCCTATTATCAGTTTATGAAGGAATGTTCTCAGAGACAGTCATTTTTAACGGTGCTTTCAGCTAGTCCAGATCAGCTCGAAAAGCAGAGGGATATGGAGTATGTGTCCCGTTTCTTTGTGCACACATATATTCAGTTCGATGGAAAGTTGGACGTTGAGGATTTCATCGACAAAAGTATAGTCGATCTGGCAGCTACCGCCGAAACACAGCAAGCCGCAGAGACTTTCAACGCCACATTTGATCTCCTCCACGAGGCATATGGCAATGACGCGATCCGCCGTTTTAACAACGGCCAGCCGACCGGGCGCGTAGTGCTAGCCCGTCTTATGCACGACGACCCGTCTGAGAGGCTGGCGGATGTAGCTTAAGCGATTGATGTGGCGTAGGATTTTGGTGCTGAAGCCATTCCTGTCGCC